>NZ_CAXBCK010000019.1:0-63271 GCF_963974425.1 uncultured Marixanthomonas sp. | reverse complement strand
AACCTTCAAAGTATATATTTTGAAGGTTTTTATTTAAGTGTAGTAGAATACTTATACTTGTAAAAACTAAACATGTTATGAAAAGGATAGTGCTCCTATTGGTTTTGTTGTGTTCTTCTATAGTTTTTGTTCAATGTAATATTGACGATAACAATCCTGTAGATGAAGAAACTGTTGATCCTGAAATAGACTTTGATAATGCCATAGTTATTGATGTTGTTGACGATTATTTTAGCCAACACTTTGAAATTCGCGCATACCTAAGTGATAAAAATGGAACTATTGTCGCGGAAGAAAAACTGTCATCCTTTAATAAAACCATATTGACTACTGATTTTGAAAATAATGAGTATGATTTAACTTTATTGAGAGGCATCCCAGGTTCTAATGGAGAGTTGCAAACATTTCTAAATATTGAACCCACTATTTACACTTTAAAATTACGTCCTAAACTAAACCCTAATTTTGAGGCTGTTAATTTAGAAATAACCAATGCCGTACCTGAATTCTATGTAACTGGCATTACAGGAGATTATGCCGAAGTAGGTTATACTGGAGGTACCTTTCTTTTAAAAGGGCTGCTTGAAGAGACACCAGGTGACTTTTTTGCTTTAGGTAAAATGCCTGATGAAGAGTTTCCTAGATATTTTTGGAGAGAAGATGTCCCCGGAAACTCAACGATTGGAGTTAATATGTTGTCCTTACCGTTTGCCGAAAAATCTATAACAACACAGTTTCCAGATAATTATAGGTTAGATTTAACTATAACCGGCCATAGAGATGAAGATGAAAGTGATGATAAGTTTATTAAACATACATTATTAAAAACAACCTTTAGTGCAGGGACAACTTCAAATCAATTTTATATTCCTGAAAATATTTTCGATTATTATGAGCTCGGAACAAAGTTTAGAGCTAATTCTGCTTTCTATTTTTATGCAAAAAAATCTCCGCAAATTACAAATATTGTTACGTTACCAAATTTTGACGTTACAATAAATTCTTCAGGAATCAATAATTTTTCAATGATTTCAACGGGTAAATATGATTATTTTGAAGCGCTATATACACATGATATAACCGATTCAATTTTGGACTTGAGATACAGTGTTTTTGGCGAGTTTTCAGAAAACACATCATTTAAATTAAAAACTCTTTTTGATTCAATTTTTTCAAACACACCAACAATAGCTTCAGATAAATTAGAATTTCAAGATGTCACTATACGAGATTATGATGTAATTAACTCTTTTAGTGATATCTCTAAAACTTATATTGGTGGTTTGCCAGATTTTCCTAAGTTTTATACTTTTAAGGGAGTCATGAGGTATGAATAATGATATTTAATTGAAAAACAACAACCCAGCACTTTCTGTAACATACATCAAAAGATTCAAAATCACTTAATCAACCAAAACATCGGGATAGATCTTCCCGTTTAAACTAAAAATATGAAGTTGAATAATAATTTATTTTTATTAATAATCGTAATTTTAATTTTTGGTCAGTCCTGTAAAGAAGCTGAAACCAAAGAGGTTCCAAAAGAAACTGTTAGCGATGTTGAAAGGCTTCCGGGGCTTTGGAAACTGCAAGCTATGGAACAAAAAGACTCGTTAGGAAATTGGAGCGAGTGGCGTGGAGGCATGCAAGGGTATTTGTTATATGATGGCGATAAGAATATGGCCTTGCATTTACTTAAAAAAGATTATGAAAAAACCGATTTACGGTTTCCTAATTTTACTGATACCATTGCAGAAGCAGCCTTAAAACACTTAACAGGATCGTATATTTATATTGGGAATTATAAGATATTGAAAGGTAAAAATATTGTAGAACACAAACGGTTGTCGCATTCCAATCCTGGTGATTGGGGTAAAACTGTACAGCGTAGGTTTTCTTTTATAGGCGATACACTTATCGTTCAGCCAGTAGAAGATAAGAATGCAAGCTTACGTTTAAAGTGGTTGAAAAAGTAATTTTTGAAGAAAAAGTGTAACCCTTTGATTTTTATTTTTTTGCAATTAATTGAAATATAATTTGTTAAAATGTCTATTTATAACTTTTATAACAGTACATTCGCACTTTATTAATTAATTATATTTATTACAATGCAAAGAGGCACAGTAAAATTCTTCAACGAATCTAAAGGATTTGGATTTATTACAGAAGAAGGAACAAACAAAGAACATTTCGTACACGCAACAGGTCTAATCGACGAAATCCGTGAAGAAGACGAAGTAGAATTTGACTTAAAAGAAGGAAAAAAAGGATTGAACGCAGTAAACGTAAGAGTACTATAAATAAGTTCATTTTTTAGAAAACAGAAAGCCGCTCCATTTGGAGCGGCTTTTTTTATGTAATTGGTTTTATATATTTGTTGATTATAATCTTGAAAAAGTATAAGTAATGGGATTAGACTCAGTTGAACTATTAATGTCTTTTGAAAATAAATTTGGTGTTTCGATTCCTGATGCTGAGGCTGAAAATATTTTTACAGTTCAACAAATGGTTGATTCAATTTTCGAGAAAATAAAGTTTAAACCGAATTATAAGTGCTTATCTCAAATAGTTTTTTATCGAATAAGGCGAGCGTTTGAAGAGTTTGATAACAAGAAAAGAGATATTACTCCGAATACAAAAATGTCAGATTTACTAAGTGCTACAGATTTAGAATCTGATTGGAGAAGATTAGAAATGAAAATAGGGCTTAAAATACCTAGATTAGTTGACTTGGACTTGAATAAATCTCTTAATAAAGAAGTGAAGTTTTTAGGGTTTAAAATGTATGATCGTACTGAACCAGTTGCTGAAAATACTTTGAGAAAATTTACTGATTGGATAATTTCAATGAACTCCAACGAGTTAATTTCTATCGAAGATATTTCAAGTAAATATGAAATTGAGCGAATTATTTGTGAATTAATTGAATATAAGATTGGAGTACCATTAAGTGAAATTGAAACACATCATTCTTTTACAAAAGACTTAGGAATAGATTGATTTATAAAAACTTCTTGATTAACCAATAATGTAAGTCTATTCTATTGCATTAAACTAGAAAACCTCTCAAATTTGAGAGGCTTTCTAGTTTTTAATAAATGTTTTATTTTTATTCTTCTTCTGGAAATAGAGTGCTTTCATAAGCACCAGCATCTGGAGCTTGCGTGTTTCGGCTGGTTCCATTTAAATCTATAGGGACCTGTTGTGCAGTAGCGGTGTTTCCAATACCATCCGCAGCAGAAGTTCCGGTTTCAATGTTGAAATTGTTCATTTCAGTATCTTGGAAAATGGGGTCTTCATTTAATACGGAGTTCGTGTATATAGCTGTGTTAGTAAAATCGTACAAAGGATTGTCATCAAAATCGCCACTAGGATCTTCAAAACGAATCAAACTGTTACTAAAATTAAAGGTAAACTGTGCGCCGTCATCTTTCAGTAAAGCAATTTCACGTCGCTCATTTCCGTAGATAATACAATTGTTGAAAGAAATATCAAGATCAAAAGGAGTGGTTCCAGTTTCGGTTTCAAAAAAGTTATCGATCAAAACGGTAGGAAAACTACGGAAACTATTGGTCCAATAGTTAGCAAACGTAGAATGGTTAAACTCATACGTTCCCCCAAGCGAAGCCGATAAAGAGGCTTGACCACTGTTGTTTATTACTACATTTTCTCCGTATACATTTCCAGTTCTAGCTAACAAGCCAGAATTAGCACTGTTGTAAATCTGTACATTTTCCAGTGTAAGAGTTCTGTCCCCATCATTGTCATCCATTAAAAGGCCTACAGTTCCATTTTTTATGGTTGTATATTTAAATTCGTTATCAGTACTTCCAGAAGTCATCCAAATAGCACCCCATTGTCCGGGAACATCGGCAAAAGCAGGTTCCAGACGGTCGCCTTCAAAAATAATTTCGTTTTCTAATAATTCAGGGTCATTACTTTGTTCGCCATTTGCTTTTATAGAGCCTGTATTGGCAACTAAAATTCCGCTACTAGCGTGAAAATGCACTCGTGCCCCAGCTTCAATATTCAGTGTTTTTTGTGGAGGTACGGCTGCATAGCCATAGATTACATAAGGTTTTTCGTTGGTAAAAGTGAGTTCGTTATCATCTAAAAAGAAACCTTCAATCAAAATATCATTTCCTTCGCCATCGGTTCCTAAGTTTAAAGTTTCAGAAGTGCCATCACCAAAACGTTCAGGAAATAAGAATACGGCATCTTGAATTAAGGTAACTAACTCCACATTTTGCTGATTTCCGCCAGTGTCAAATTGTAATTGATCGGTATATAAAAAGTTAGTTTCTTCTGTTGGGAGCGTATTGATATCGGCTGTAGTTTCTATAAAAATAAAAATACTGTCCTTGGCCAACACTTGAATATCCTGAAACGATTTTCCAGGGATTCCATCTACGTTTAAACGGTAGCTAGAAGTTTCGCCATTTTCTAGATTAATGGAGGGAATATTAATATCCTCATCGCTTCGATTATATACTTTTAGGTTATAAGTACTAGAGCCTATGTTGCTAAAAATGGTGTCTAAATATACGGTATCCCTTGAAAATTCAAGGTTTCCAGTACTAGGGACACTCTCAAAATCATTTCGGCAAGAACTCCATAAAACGAGGCAAGCAAGTATTGCCAATCCATAAACATACTTCATTAACGATAATTTTCAGTAAAAATATAACTTTTTGTGGACGATATTATTGTTTAGCAAGGAAAGTTGGTTAATGAATTGTCTTTTTTGATTATAGTTTAGATATAAAAAGTCCAGATTTTAAAATCTAACAGCGAAGCGGTCTCATATCTACTTATATCTATCTATTTCCCTTCATATTTATCCATATACCGATTCCAAAGCTCGGTTTGGTGGGTTTCTAAGGAAATATCTCTACCATCTATAAATGCATGTGTCAAAATATTGGTTCGCATATCTAAAGCATCCCCTTCTGAAATAAATAGGGTAGCACTTTTTCCTTTTTCCAACGTTCCGTAGGAATCATCAATCCCTAATATTTTAGCGGTATTGCCTGTAATTAGCTGAAGCGCTTTTTCTTTGTCCATTCCTTGACTAACTAAATGACCAGCGTAAAATGCTAAGTTACGGGTATTCATACGCTCCATTTGTCCGTTGGCTTGTAGTGCAACTGTAACACCAGCATCGGCCAAAAGCTTGGGCAGTTTATAAGGCATGTCGTAATCGTCATCTTCGCGTTCTGGGGTGGTATGAACACGTCTTACCAATACTGAAATATCATTTTTCTTTAAAAAATTAGTGATTTTATGGGCTTCGTATCCTCCAACAATTACTACTTTTTGAACCCCGTGCTCTTTAGCAGTTGTAACAGCATCGATCATTTCTTTTTCACCATCTGCGTGGATAAACAACGTTTTTGAACCATCAAATAAGCCTTTCATTGCTTTAAAGGCTTCATTTTTAGGTTGATCTTTGGAGTTCTTATAAGCTTTGCCATTTACTAAGAAAGCACGCACTTCATCAGTATCTTTTGAATAATCTTTGTTTGGCTTATACCCTCGAGGTTCGCCTAACCACCAGCGACCACGACGGAAGCTATTTGGCCAATTCATATGGATGCCATCATCAACTTTTACGGTAGCATCTTCCCAATTCCAAGCATCTAATTGTACGATAGATGACGTCCCTGAAATACGTCCACCTTGCGGTGTGACTTGAGCTAAAAGAACACCATTAGGTCGCATGCTTTCTACTACTTTACTCTCTGCGTTGTAAGCTATCAAGCTGCGAATATTCGGGATCATTTCACCAATTTCATCATCATCAATTGTAGGACGTACGGCATCAATCTCTCCCAGTCCTAAGGTGGAAACGGGAGCGATTATTCCTGGATATACATGCTTTCCTGAAGCATCAATCACTTTCCCTTTTGAAGCCACATTGGTGCCTATGGCGGTTATTTTACCGTTTTCGAAAACAATTGTGCTGTTGTCTATTATTGAACCATTACCAATATGGGCGGTTGCTCCTGTAATGGTGATAGCTTGTGTTTGTTTTGGTGCCGGTGTTTGTTGTGCAAAGCCAACCGAAGTGGCAAATACAACAACAAGAGTGGCTATTTTATGTAATACGTTCATGGTTGCTTAGTTTATTGTTTCACAATGAAATTCGCGTATGTCTTTTCCTTTTGGTGGTTTGGTTTTTCCTCCGTTCTGTTTTTCAGCGAGCATCATCTTTACCAACTTATTGCGTTCTTTTTTAATAGCATTTCTTTTTTCTTTGTCTTTCTCAAGGTCGAAATAAGTAGTGCCTTCAATCATTGTTTTTTCTGCTTTCGCATAAACAGATAATGGGTTATCGCTCCAAAGCACCAAATCGGCATCTTTTCCTTCTTTAATACTGCCAGTGCGATTGTCTAGATGAAGTAATTTTGCAGGATTTATGGTAACCATATTCCAAGCTTCTTCTTCACTCATACCGCCATATTTTACACTTTTTGCTGCTTCTTGATTTAGACGACGGCTCATTTCTCCATCGTCACTATTAATCGCAACGGTTACTCCTTGGCTGTTCATTATCGCAGCGTTGTAGGGGATGGCATCGTTTACTTCGTATTTGTAGGCCCACCAATCGCTAAATGTAGAACCACCAGCACCGTGTTCTTTCATTTTATCGGCTACTTTGTATCCTTCAAGAATGTGTGTAAAAGTATTAATCTTGAAATCGAATTTATCGGCAACTTTCATCAACATATTAATTTCACTTTGTACATAGGAATGACAGCTAATGAAACGTTCGCCGTTTAAAATTTCAGCTAATACTTCTAGTTCTTCATCGTACCGAACAGCTTGTCCGCTTTTCTTTTTTGCATCATATTCTTTAGCACGGTTGAAGTAATTAACGTACACCTGCTCAACACCCATTCTTGTTTGAGGAAAGCGGTTAAAGCTTTGCCAGTTAGATTGTTTTACGTTTTCTCCCAAAGCGAATTTTATAAACTTTGGAGAATTATCGTAAATAAGCCCATCTGCATCTTCACCCCATTTTAATTTAATGATTGCCGAACGCCCACCAATAGGATTGGCAGAACCGTGTAGAATTTGAATGGATGTAACACCTCCGGCAAGGTCTCTGTAAATGCCAATATCTTCGGGGTCTACTACATCTTCAATAGTTACTTCGGCAGACGAGTTTTGACCAGCCTCGTTAATTGCCAACGCTGCAAGATGTGAGTGTTCATCTATAATTCCGGCAGTTAAATGTTTACCGGTTGCATCGATAGTTTTAGCTCCACCAGATCTTAAATTGGAGCCTATTTCAACAATTTTTCCATTCTTCACCAATACATCTGTGTTTTTCAGGACACCTGCATCTTCACTAGTCCATACCGTTGCATTTTTAAATAATACATTTTCCTGTTTTGGTTTGGTTGTATATCCATACCCAATATTAGGGTAGGTAAGGGGTACAATTTCTGGCTTTTCGCCTTTATCTTTTTTTTCTGAATCTTCTTCAGAAGAGCTGTCTTTTTGCCTTTCTGCAGTAAAACCTGATTCACTGCCATCTGGGGCAACTAATTTTCCAGAAAAATTATCACCTTCTTTGGGTACAATTCCTGTAGTTCTAAAAATCTCATTGGTTTTTTCATCAGTAAAAGAAAGTGTTACCCAATTTTCAGAATATTCCATTTTTGAAGGATATTCTACTTCGCCAGCCTTTACTTTAGCCTTAGGCTTTAATGCATCACCAGTAATGACAACATCGTACGTTTTTCCGCCAGAAGTGATTTTATAATTACCACGAATGTCTTTTTGGTCTTTGGTGTTGATTACATTCTTTGTGCCTTGAACCCAATTTTCATACAAAGTTGTTTCGTCATCGAAAATTTCACCCGAAGTAATTAAAAAGTTTGCATATCGTCCAGGTTTCAGTGAACCTATTTGGTCACTTTTACCCAATAAGTGGGCAGGAACCGTGGTTAAAGCAGCCAACGCTTTTGTTTTGTCGAACCCATATTCAAAGGCTTTTTTCAGTTTATTGGTAAATTCTTTCGGCTTCTCCAATTCGTAGGTTGTCAATGCGAATTCCACCCCATTTTCAGATAATACCTTTGGATTCATAGGTGCTTGGTTCCAATCACGCATATCAGCCAACGAAATATACTTAGTGGAGTATGGGTTGCTTACATCATACGCTTCAGGAAAGTTGATGGGAATAATAAATTTTGACTGAGTTGCTTTTGTTTGGTCAATCATTTCATATTCATCGCCTCCACCAATTATAATGTAATTTGTGTTAAATTCATCTCCTATTTTATCAGCGCGTAGATTGTTGCTTTTACTACCTGCTTCAAAAAAGGCAATTTTACCTTTGTTTTCAAGCAACGCTTCTAAAGAGCGATCTTTGGTGTCAATATTTCCTTTTTCATACCAATCTGCATCGTGATACATCTGGCGTAGTAATGCCATGGCTCCCATTAAAGAAGTTGGGTAACTTTGACGGCTTGCAACACTTTTTTCAAAAGAAAAATATTGACCTAACGCATCGTCTAACACTCGTTTGGCAGCACCTTCATCGTCATTTAAGGCTACTAAAACTCCCGAACCGCGAGCAATACCATCCATTTGTAAAGTGTTCACTGTACCGAATCCCATTTTACGAAGCTCTTTGGCCAACTTTTTATCGTATTTAAAGTCGTCGATAGCGTGTTGACCTGGCTTAATATGGTCGTTCCAATAATAACCATCTCGAGAAGGTTTGTATTGCGCCGAACGACCATTTCGCTCTGCTTTTTTAGGCTTTTTTACCCCAAAATTAGTGTACGAATCTATAAAAGAAGGGTAGATGTATTTTCCTTTTAAGTCGATAACCACAGAATTTTCAGGGATATCGACTGATTTTCCCGAAGCGACTACTTTTCCGTTTTGAATAAGGAGGGTTCCGTTTTTAATTTTTTCTGAAGGAGTTACAAATAGGGTTGCATTTGTAAAGGCTGTGTAGTTGTTGTTTTGTTCTTTTACACCATCATTTTTTGGAAAATAATCCTGAGCAAAAATGAGAGAAGAAAAAAAGAAGCAAAAGAGGAGGAACGTAATTTTTCTCATTAATATACGAGTTTTTAATTTTTAGATTCCTAAAGATATAAGTAGTCATTACATTTTGATAGGTGCAAACCTAATTTTAACAAAGTGTTAAGAGTTTTAAAATGGCTTGTCTTCAAAGTAATTAACAACCAAAGCAACCATATAGTTGTAGCTCATAATTCCTTTTGATTGGTTATTAGCTTTCAAAAAGTAATTGTAAAAATGTTTTGAAAATACTTCGAATGGATTCTCGTAATTGGACCAAAAATCGCGCATTTCTTTGTAGCTGGCTAAAATTCCTGGGTTGATGGTTGTAAGCAAATCATTATAAGTATCCATATCCCGCCGGGCAATTTCATTAACACAGTAGCGAAGGGCAAAAATATATCCGGAATATTGTATAAACTCGTCATCACTGTTTAAAGTGGCCAAGGTGGCAATAAAGTTAGCTTCGTTTTCAGCCGCATATCCAATTTGATGGGCTTGTTCGTGGCAGCTCACTACGGGAAATTTATAGGTTTTAATTAAGTTGTTTACCTGTGCTTCACCTGAAAATGGGTTTAAATAACCACTATATCCCATATAGGTTAATCCTAAACTCCAACCGCTTTTTTTAATACTTTTTGGGGAATATTTTAACTTCGGAAACTTGGCTTCCAAATTCTTATAGCCATTATCTGAAATATCAAAAACTTCTTGTTGTGTAAACGGTAAATCAATTTTCACACTGTCTGCATAGCCTAATTGACGATGCATTTTGTTCGATTTTGCAATTAAGCGTTGGGTTGTTTCAACAAGTTCTTCCGTAGTATAATCAGCTTCAATACCGATGGACTTATGAAGTGGCAAGCGGTAATAATTAAAGCCCCAAAGTATATGGAACATAAAATACACCACCGAAATAGCTGCGGTAATATCTAGAAAGAAACCAAGGGGCTGTTTCCAAATTCTTTTAAAATTTAGAAAAAGCCAACGTAACGCTACAATTGAAATTAATACATAAAACATATCACCAACCGAAAAAGGAACCCAACCAAATAAATAGCGAGAGGCTTTAGAAATAATAGGGTAGATGCCTAAACTGTAATATTTTTCTACAAATTCAGGGAAATATTTCAACAATTGCAGTGCAAAAATTTGAACCAATAGTAAGAGGGTTAAAATAAGTTGCGTTCGTTTTTTTTGCATAGCGTAAACTTACAAAGTAAATTGATTACCGCATAATTTTTAATGCGACTCTAAAACCTTAATTTTGTGCTTTTAATACAGAAATTACTATGAACGAAGAAATAAGAAACTTAGAACCAAAAGAACTTTGGAACAAATTTGCCGATTTAAACGCCGTACCGCGACCTTCAAAAAAAGAGGAACGTGTTATCGCTTTTATGAAAGATTTCGGTAAAAAATTGAATCTAGAAACCATTGAGGATGAAGTAGGGAATGTAATTATTCGCAAGCCTGCAACTGAAGGAATGGAAGACAGAAAACCAATCGTAATGCAATCGCATTTAGATATGGTGCATCAGAAAAATAACGATACCGATTTCGATTTTGATACTCAGGGGATCGATATGTATGTAGATGAAGATTGGGTTCGTGCTAAGGGAACAACTTTAGGAGCCGATAACGGATTGGGAGTTGCCACGATTATGGCAATTCTTGAAAGTGATACCATTGCGCATCCAGAGTTAGAAGCACTGTTTACTATCGACGAAGAAACGGGAATGACAGGTGCTAAAGGTTTAAAAGGTAGAATATTACAAGGTGATATCCTTTTAAATTTAGATACTGAAGAAGACGACGAAATAGGAGTAGGCTGTGCCGGTGGTGTAGATATTACAGCAACTAAAACGTATTCTGAAAAAGAAGCACCTTCCAATACTGAGATGGTTACTATTACTGTAAAGGGATTACGTGGGGGTCACAGTGGAATGGATATCATTAAAGGATTGGGGAATGCCAATAAATTAATGAATCGTGTTTTGTATGCCGCACAGAACTTTATTCATATAGCATCAGTTGCTGGGGGTAGTTTGCGTAATGCAATCCCTAGGGAAAGTGTTGCAGTTGTTGCTGTTGATTCAGATAAAATGAATGATTTTACTTCTGAAGTTGAAACGGTAACCAATAAAATAAAAGAAGAGTACAAAAACTTAGAACCGGAATTAAGCGTTACTACAGAAAAAAATTCTGAAGCATCTAAAAAAGTAATGGATACTGCTTCTCAAAAGGAGTTTATTCAAGCCATTTACGCAGCACATAATGGTGTGTATAGAATGAGTCCGGAGATTGAAGATCTAGTAGAAACATCGAATAACATTGCTAAAATTACTGTTAAGAGTGGAACTGTTGAAGTGTTGTGTTTAACACGCTCTTCGGTAGAATCTTCAAGAGATGATTTAGCCAATACCTTGCAAGCTGTTTTTGAAATGGCAGGTTTTACGGTTAATTTTTCTGGAGAATATCCAGGTTGGGCGCCAAATATGGAAAGTTCTATTGTGAAATTACTAGACTCTTTATATGAAGAAATGAACGGCGAACGAGCTGAAGTTGCTGCATGTCACGCCGGATTAGAATGTGGTATTTTAGGACAAAATTACCCTGAAATAGAAATGATTTCCTTTGGACCAACCATTCGCGGAGCACATTCACCCGATGAGCGAGCGAGTATTTCATCTGCACAGAAATACTGGAAATTTGTATTGGAAGCGTTGAAACGTATTCCGAAGAAATAAAAAATGTTTTTTACAACTTAAAAAGCCTCTTGAAAATTTTCAAGAGGCTTTTTTATGTGTTTTGGATTGCTGTTTATTCTACAACTTCCACGAGTTCTAATTCAAAAATCAAATCAGCGTTTCCTGGAATTAACGGCGGATAACCTCTTTGTCCATAACCTAAGTGAGATGGAATGAACACAGTGGCTTTATCACCTACGTTCAGTTGCATTAATCCTTCTCTAAAACCAGGAATTAATTTTGCTTCTGTGCTATATTGTGTTTCAACTGGTTTGTATTGTTGAGCTGCTTTACGAGCTTCATCTACAGTTTCAAATTGTTCAGAAATTTCTAATATGTTAGAATCGAATAAACGACCATCATCAAAATAACCTGCGTAGTTCATCAATACTTTGCTTCCTTCTTTTGGTTTTTCACCTTCACCTTTTGTATTGTAGTAAACTTTAATTCCTGAAGGTAATTCTTCTGCTTCTCCACGAAGTTTATCAAAGCCTAAAGCTTTTTCTTTAGCTACTTTAGCAATTCGCTCTTCTTTCTCCTTCTTTTCCTTCTCAATCTTCTCCATTTTTTCAGTGAATTGAGACACCTTCGTATTCCCTTTGTTTATGATATTCACTTCTTTCATAAAAATGGAATCCTTTGGTTTATCACCAGGCTTTATAGTTTCAACCATTCCGATTGAATCTACTACTTCTTGTCCTTTTACTATTTCACCAAAAACAGTATGACGGCCATCTAACCAAGGGGTTGGTTTTAAAGTGATAAAAAACTGACTTCCATTTGTAGCGGGGCCAGAGTTGGCCATAGATAAAATTCCTTTTTTATCATGTTTTAATGAATCTACAATTTCGTCAGGAAAACGGTAACCGGGATTTCCTTGGCCGGTTCCTTCTGGGTCTCCACCTTGAATCATAAAATCTTTGATTACACGGTGAAATGTTAATCCATTATAGAATTTTTTTCCTTTATAGATAGAATCAACCATTCCGTTAGTTCCTTCTGCCAAAGAGACAAAGTTGGCTACGGTTAATGGAGTTTCTTCATTGTATAATTCTGCAACAAAGGTTCCTTTATTAGTTACAAACTCTGCATAAACACCGTCTTTTAAATCTGGGTATTTGCTTTTGCATGCTACAAAAGTTAGGGATATTAATAAAAATAATAACGTGAATTTTTTCATGGTTACTTTTAATTTTCTTGGTTTTGTTTGATTGTTTTTAAGGTTACGGTACTTTTAACAGGAATATTAGTTCCTAGTTTACTCTCTATTCCGTAATATCCAAATGCTTTGTAAGAAGGAAATAAAAACGTCACCGTTTCGCCTTCTTGCATCAGTTTTATTCCATCACGGATTCCGGAAATTAAATCTTGGTTGGTTTGGTCTACTTTATAGCGTTGCAAGCCAACTTCTTCTTCAGTAAGGATTGTTTTCCCGTTTAACTCTTTAATGTTATAGGTAAAAGTAACATCGTCACCTAACTTAGGTTTATTTTCAACGATGCTATCTTTGGTGTTGTAATAATACCAAAAACCACTGTCTGAAGCAATGTAGTCTTTTGTAGTATCGGTATCAATTATTTTTTGGATGTATTCTTTTTCTTCATCATATAAAGCCTTATTACGTTGCGCAGATTCATGTATAAACGTGCCAGATGATTGATGTACTGGTCTTCTAGCTTCGGGGCTTTTACAAGAAAAAGCAAAGATGAAAAGAATAAATAAAGAGGCTATATTACGAAGCATCTGTAAGATCATTTTTATATTTAGGCAATATACTAATAAATTCACTAATTGTTTTAGATAAAGACAAGGTGCTTCTACCGCCAGCAGCATTGGTATGTCCACCACCATTATAGTGTTCGCGGGCTAATGTGTTTACTGAAAAATCACCTTTACTGCGCAATGACATTTTTATAATATTATCTTGCTTGTTTTCAATAAAGATAACAGCAAATTTAACTCCTTTTATGGACAGTGCGTAATTGACAAATCCTTCGGTATCGCCTTTTTTAAAATTGTGATTGTCCAATTCTTTTTGAGAAAGGGTAATATATGCCGTATTATAATCATGTAGAATATTGAGGTTATTTAAGGCTACTCCCAATAACTTCATACGGTCAGGGCTGTTTACGTCATAAATGTTTTGATGTATTTGAGAATTATTAGCACCCACTTCTATTAAATGCGCTATTACGCGATGCGTTTTTGCAGTAGTAGAGGGAAACCGGAATGAACCCGTATCGGTCATAATTCCTGTATATAATTGTGTAGAAACCTCTAAACAAAGAGCTCCTAGCTCATCCATAGCATCTATAAAATGATAAACCATTTCACAAGTAGAACTCATGGATACATCACTATAGGTTACAGTAGCGTAATCATCAGGTTCTTGGTGGTGATCTATCATTACAAACTTTGCATCACAGTCTTCGAGAAACTGTTCCATATTCCCGGTACGGTTTAAGGCATTAAAGTCTAGTGTAAAAATTAAACTGGCGTTGTTTATGGTTTCAATGCTTTTATCAGTGTCTTTATCGTGGATGATTATATCATCACAGCCTGGTAGCCATTTTAAAAAATCAGGAAAATCGTTTGGCATAATTATATCTGCTTTATGCCCTAATCTATTAAGAAAAAAAGATAAGCCTAAGCAAGAGCCAATTGCATCTCCATCTGGGTTTTTATGACCTACAACAACTATTTTTTGAGGAGAGGCAAGTAATTTTTTTACTCGTTCGGTAGTTTCGGTATTCATATCTTGCGAAGATACAATTTAATAACACGTAACTTTAATAGTTTTTTTATTTTTGAAATCGAAAAAACATCCACTATGAAAAATACACTTTTTTTGCTATCAATTTTGGTATTAGCAAGCTGTAAGGAAACCAAACAAGTAGTTTCTTCAGAAAAGAAGAATGAAAACGTCTCTTTTACTATGGTTTTTGCAAGTTGTAGCGATCAAGACCGCGAACAGCCTCTTTGGAAGCCTGTAATAAGTACTAATCCAGATGTCTTTATTTGGGGCGGTGATAACGTTTATTCCGATACAGATGATATGGAGAAAATGGCTTCAGATTATGATAAAGTATGGGCCAATAAAGAATATCAAACAATAGCAGAAAATACCGATATAATCGCTACTTGGGATGACCACGACTATGGAAAAAACGATGCGGGGAAAGAATGGCATAAAAAAAAAGAAGCACAACAGGTTTTTCTTGATTTTTTAAAACTCCCGAAAGATGACCCAAGAAGAAAACGAGAAGGTGTGTACCATTCACAAACATTTACTACAGACAGTGGAAGTGTAAAGGTTATTTTATTAGATACTCGCTATTTTAGAGGTCCTTTAAAAGTGAACCCAAACCCCGAAAATGAATATGAGCGTTACATACCTTGGCAAGAAGGTGAGGGAGGAAGTGTTTTGGGTGAAGAACAATGGAGATGGTTTGAAAATGAATTAAAAGATGATACAGCAAATTTTACCGTAATTGTAAGCAGTATTCAATTTTTAAGCGATCAGCATGGTTTTGAGAAATGGGCGAATCACCCTTCTGAAGTAAAGAAAATGTATAGTGTACTAAAAGGTGCTAAAGCAAATAATATTTTAATACTTAGTGGCGACCGTCATCATGCAGAAGTTTCAGTAAAAGAAGTTACTGGGTTGGAAGATCCTTTAGTAGATTTTACAAGTAGTGGGTTAACCCATACATGGCCGGGAACACCTATGGATAATAATCCATATCGAGTGGGCGAAGGAACCAAGCAATTAAATTTTGGTGTGTTGTATTTTGACTTTGCCAATGAGAAAGTTAGCTATCAAATA
Source organism: uncultured Marixanthomonas sp. (assembly GCF_963974425.1). Taxonomy (NCBI): domain Bacteria; kingdom Pseudomonadati; phylum Bacteroidota; class Flavobacteriia; order Flavobacteriales; family Flavobacteriaceae; genus Marixanthomonas; species uncultured Marixanthomonas sp. The sequence goes on along the minus strand of NZ_CAXBCK010000019.1, from coordinate 47,650 downwards.
CGAGGCGAAAATAATGTTTTATATGAAGAATTTGTGCAGCAATATTAAACTACTGTAAAGTTCTTGTTTTTGAAATGTATTTAGCTATTTTTGCACAAAATTTAAAAAAACATGAGAACAGATAGAACGTTTACTATGTTAAAGCCTGATAGTGTTGAAAAAGGAAACATTGGGGCTATTCTTGAAAAAATTACCGCTTCTGGTTTTAAAATCGTAGCGATGAAATTAACACAAATGACTACAGCAGATGCTGAGGAGTTTTATGCTATTCACAAAGAACGTCCGTTTTTTGGCGAATTAGTTGAATACATGACGCGTGGGCCTATCGTTTCTGCTGTGCTTGAAAAAGACAATGCTGTAGAAGATTTCCGCACGCTAATTGGAGCAACAAACCCAGAAGAAGCTGCTGAAGGAACTATCCGTAAATTATATGCTGCCTCTATTGGTGAGAATGCAGTACACGGAAGTGACAGCGACGAAAATGCCGAAATTGAAAGTCAATTCCACTTTGCAGGAAGAGAGATTTTTTAATTGGTAACTTTACTTAATTGCAAAAGCCGCTTTCTTAAGCGGCTTTTTATTTTTATATAAATTTAGTGGTTTCTATTGTTTAATAATTTTCTTTATGGCAATCGTTTGATTGTTTTTTAAAAGTTTTACGAAATACACTGCAGCTGAACTTTGTGGAATAGATAGGGTGTTGGTCTCTTTTAAATTATTAGTTTGAAAAACTTTCCTGCCGTTTATATCCATAATTTCTAATGTAATATTTTCATATTCGGGAGTCTTGAAGGTAAGTTTAAAATTATCTTCCATAATTGGATTAGGATAGATAGTAAACGAATTATGATTAAATTCTTCTACTCCTGCCACAGCATCATAAGGTGTTTTCAGTATGTACCCACCCAAGAGTGCATACCCTACATCTTCAGAAGCAAAATGTATGTCTGCAAATCCTTCATTAGCATGACAGTTAGCACTCGTGGTTTCTTCTTCAAGACTATATTCCCAACTATCGCCACCATCATTGGTTTTTTCAATCCACACATTACAACAATCACAAAGTGCAGCTGCCGAATTAATGGTAAAACCTTTATTATCATTTAAAAAATACATATCTGTAATTCCCAAATCTTGATTTTGAAAATATAAATCAGCCCAATCTGTATTATTTTGGGTTCTATAGCCAGCAAATCCACTATATGAAAAAGTATCAAAAATGTTACTTGAACCGGAAAGTAAATTCACATAATTTTCAGTAATAGCAATCGAAAATAGATCATCTGTAGTTGGTATTGAAAGCGGCTCCCAGTCATCACCACCGTTTTCGGTATAAAACAAAACCCCGTTGTCTCCTGCTATATAACCAATATTTTTGTCTTTAAAATGAATGCTGTTTAATTTTTCAGAAGTTAAAGAAGTATTTAAACTCCAATTATTCCCGCCATTTGTAGAATGTAAAACCACACCATTATTACCTACGGCCCAAATATTGTTAGAAGTGTTGACAGCAACAGAAATAATAGCTTCTGTAGTTCCTGAAGCGAGTTGGGACCAGTTTTCACCTGCGTTTATGGTTTTTAAAATGGTTCCGTTGTCTCCTACGGCATACCCATTATTTGCTCCATCAAATGCTAAATCGAGAAAAATTTCATCTATTCCGCTATCAAATTGCGACCAAGTTTCCCCGCCATCTTCTGTTTTATAAAAAATACCGCCATCGGTAATAACGTGTACTATATTTTCATCTGTTGGATAAAGAGCGCCATGATAATTTGATAACTCGATGGGTAGATAATTCCAGTTTTCTTGTGAAAAAGTTAAACAACTATAGAAAAGGATGAAAAAAAGTAATAATTTTTCCATAATTAGAATGATTTGTCAATAAAGTTACAAATTTTTTAACAAATGGATAATTACTAACGAAGAACCAACTTTTGTATCAATTCTTTCCCTAGTTCTTCATTAACTAGTTTTATTATTTTTTCTTTCCCATAACTTAATTCTTCTCGCAATACTGAAGAGCTTAATTGCACGTATAATACTTCACGTTCTAATTTTATAGCAGTGGTATAATTTGAAATAGCATTTCCCATAACATTGTGCCAAGCTTCTTTAACAGAAACTTTGTCCAAGCCATTTTGTAAACGGTTGGCTTCAATAAAGTCTTTTATTACATCGCCCAATGTGCTTTCTTCTTTATTTCTTCTTGCCAAAACAGGTTTTTTGTGGGTTATTCGCTAAAAATTAAAGGTACTGAACTTTTTATACTTATAGATGTTTCCGTCCTTGTTTAACACGTGCAATGTGCTGTCTTTTGCTAATAAAACAGTTTCTTTCCAAGTATCGAAAGGAGTTTTATAATATAGCTGCAAACTATCTTGCTCTATTTTAGGAATAAAGGTTTCGGCATCTTTGCTTACTTTAAATGTACCATCTAATTGTGGGTTCACTTTTTTTCGCATCCCTTCCGTGCCATTTACTTCAATAAAATCGATAGTGGTGCTTAAGTTGTATTCTTTTTTAGTTCCATCAGGAAATTCTACTGATTCAATTTCCCAATAACCAGGAAGGTTTTGTAGTTGCTCATCTGGTGATTGTTGTGAACACGCTACAATGAAAACGGTAGCTAAAATGAATAAGAATTTTTTCAACATGTTTTCTGAAATTTTATTACAACGCAAACATCTTATAGGTTTGGTGCACTTTTTTAATTACGGCTTCAGTTCGGTCTGCGTGAGTATCACTAATAAACAATTGACCGAAATTTTCATTGTCTACCAACTGTATTATGTGTTCCACCCGTTGTTCGTCTAATTTATCAAAAATATCATCCAATAATAAAATAGGATTTACATTGCTTTGCGCTTTTATAAAATCGAATTGCGCTAATTTCAAAGCAATTAAATACGATTTTTGCTGTCCTTGCGAGCCAAATTTTTTAATAGGATGGCCATCAATTTCAAAAACAAGGTCGTCTTTATGAATTCCGAAATTAGTGTATTGTGTAATTTTATCTTTGGTGATGTTTTCTTTCAATAAAGTTAATAGATCATTATCTTTTAACTGACTCTTGTAGTCCAATCCTACCGTTTCATTTCCGCTACTAATTGATTTGTATCGATTCAGGAAAATAGGGGTGAACTCTAATAAAAAAGAGGCTCGTTTTCCGTAGATAAGAGTTCCAAATTCATGAAGTTGTTCATTGTAAATGGAAAGGGTGTCTTGGTTAAAGGTGTTGTTAGCGGCAAAATATTTCAATAACGAGTTACGCTGCACTAATGTTTTGTTATACTTTAATAAGGTGTTTAGATATTGTGAATCTCCTTGCGAAATCACACCGTCCATAAATTTGCGTCTAGTGCTACTACCTTCTATAATAAGGTCGCGATCTGCTGGCGAAATGATAACCAACGGTAAAAACCCAATATGTTCACTAAATTTTTCATAAGCCTTCCCATTGCGTTTTATCATTTTCTTCTGGCCTTGTTTGGCACTCACGATTATTTTTTCTGGGCGGTCGTTTTTCTCATAATTTCCTTCAACTACAAAGAAATCGGCATCGTGTTTTATGTTTTGGCTGGTAATAGGGTTAAAATAGCTTTTTCCGAAGGAAAGATGATAAATTGCATCGAGTATATTTGTCTTTCCCACTCCATTATGACCTGTAAAACAGTTGATTTTTGGGTCCATTTGAAATGTGATGGCATCAAAATTTTTATAATTGAGTAAGGAAAGTGTGTCTAAAACCATAGATATGAACAAGTTGCGTATTTTTGTGTAACTTGAGTGTTCTTTAGCAAAATTCTGAAAAAATGAGCACAAAATATTATAAAATACTAAATAAATTCCCTTTTTAATTCCATTAAAAATTTTATTTTTGCCCATCATTAAACCAACACTATGGCAACGTACAAGAAACGAGGATACAAACCTAAGACCAAAGCTGAAAAGCAAGAGGCAATTGAAGAAGAAAGCACAACGGCAGAGGTATTTAGTACCTTAGACCAAGGAGCGTCAAGAACCGAAGCTTGGGTAGAGAAAAATCAAAACTATATTTTAGGAATAGTAGGTGCAATTGCAATTTGTGTGCTTGGTTACCTTGCGTATGAGCAATTTATCCAAAAACCGAAAGAGTCTGAAGCGATGAACGAAATGTTCCAAGCACAATCTTATTACGAGATGGCACTTACTGCAGAGTCTAAAGATTCTTTATATAGTTTAGCGTTAAACGGAGGGCAAGGTAAGTACGGTTTTATCGATATAATTGATAACTACGGAAGCACCGATGCTGGAAATCTAGCAAACTATTATGCTGGAATGGCTTATTTGAATACTCAAAAATATCAAGAAGCGATAGACCATTTAGATAACTTTAGTAGTGATGATGCCTTTTTAGGTCCTATTGCAAAAGGTGCAATTGGCGATGCTTTTGTTCAATTAGAGCAAAACGAAGAAGCGCTTAAATATTACGAAGAAGCTGCTAAAATACGTGATAATGAACTAACAGCGCCTCGCTTTCTTTTAAAAGCAGGTATTACAGCATTAAATATTGGTAATAAAGATGTTGCTTTAAAGCATTTTCAAAAAATTACTGAAGAATATCCTAATTCACAAGAAGCAAAAAAAGCTGATCTCTATGTAGGGCAAGCTGAATCAATGCAGTAGTATGGCAACAGTAAATAAAAATTTATCACATTACGATAAAGCAACAATCCCAAACGCGAAAAACTTTCGGTTTGGGATTGTTGTTTCAGAATGGAATGACAACATTACCGAAGGTCTTTTTCAAGGAGCTTTCGATGCTATTTTAGATTGTGGCGGGGTGAAGGAGAATATTGTTCGTTGGAACGTTCCTGGAAGTTTCGAATTAATTTATGGCTGTAAAAAAATGCAGCAAAGCTACGATATGCTCGATGCTGTAATTGCTATAGGTAGTGTAATACAAGGTGAAACAAAACACTTCGATTTTGTGTGTGATGGGGTAACCCAAGGTATAAAAGACCTTAATATACAAAGCGATATTCCAGTTATTTTCTGCGTACTTACCGATAATACCATGCAACAATCCATAGACCGTAGCGGTGGTAAGCACGGTAATAAAGGGAGTGAAGCTGCTATAGCCGCCATAAAAATGGCGCAGCTTAGAAAAGATGCTCGTTTTTAGATTTTTTATAAACCTCTTTTTATAGATACCGTTGAGTGCCAATCCTTCGGAACGGTTATTGTATTCACAAATAAAGCACTGCAAATCACTTCAAAAACTGCAGTATTTTAAGTACATTTGAAACACGAGGATTATGGGAATTATAAAGTCACGAAAGAATAAAAAATTTGATTACAGCCCGCGTTATTACAAGAACGATGGTGAAGGAAGTCCGTACAGCATTAAGCATAAATTTGATGAATACCGAAGCACTGTTGGCGGTAATTCGGGGTTAAAAAATAAATTTAAAACGGCTTGGGAAGACCTTCAGCAGTCTAAAAATCGTCGAGCTAACCGAACAATTATATTGATTGTTGCGATTTTTATTTTCATTTTCCTATATATCATCGATTTTGATTTGTCAATATTCTACCAAAACTAATGACCGACATCATTCAACTTTTACCGGATCACGTTGCCAATCAAATAGCAGCGGGAGAAGTGGTACAACGCCCAGCTTCTGTAGTTAAGGAATTGTTGGAGAATGCGATTGATGCTAAATCAACCTCAATAAAATTGGTGGTAAAAGATGCTGGTAAAACACTTATTCAGGTAATTGATGATGGAATCGGCATGAGCACTACCGATGCCCGGTTATCTTTTGAACGGCATGCAACTTCAAAAATAAAATCTGCAGACGACCTTTTTAATCTGCACACTAAAGGTTTCCGTGGGGAAGCTTTGGCTTCTATTGCAGCGATTGCTCACGTAGAATTGAAAACTAAGACTAAAGATTCTGAAATTGGCACTAAAATTACTATTGAAGGTAGTGAAGTGACCGAACAAGAACCTGAGGTGGTTGCTAAAGGCACGACTATTTCAGTTAAAAATCTATTTTACAACATTCCTGCACGCCGAAATTTCTTAAAAAGTAACAATGTAGAAACGCGTCATATTATTGATGAATTCCATCGTGTTGCTTTAGCACATCCGCAAGTAGAATTTAATATGTTGCACAACGGAAGTAATGTTTTTAATCTTCCGTCCAGTAATGAAAGACAACGCATTGTAAATATCTTCGGAAATAAAATGAACGAAAAACTCGTTCCCGTTTCCGAAGAAACAGAAATACTTAAAATAGAGGGTTTTGTAATAAAGCCCGAATACGCTAAAAAGAGTAGAGGCGAACAGTTTTTCTTTGTCAATAATCGTTTTATAAAAAGTTCATATTTACATCACGCTGTAAGTGCTGCTTTTGAAGGATTGTTGAAAGATGGAGCCTATGCTGGGTACTTTTTATTTTTAGAAGTAGATACCAAAAGCATTGATATAAACATTCATCCCACCAAAACTGAAATAAAATTTGACGATGAACACGCTATTTATGCAATGCTTCGAGCGACTATTAAACACAGTTTAGGGCAGTTTAGTATTGCACCAGTGCTTGATTTTGAAAAAGATACGGGGTTTGATACACCCTACGAGTACAGTAAAAAATCACCGGTAGCACCTACTATAGATGTGGATAGAAATTTTAATCCTTTTCAAGGCGAACGGAAACAAAAAAATATCACTTTTCCTTTTAAACGCGAGAAAAAATCATCAGCCTCTTGGGAATCTTTATATGCTGGTTTAAAAAGTGAAACGGCAGTTTTAGGTCAAGATGATAGCATCGAATTTGAAAGTGAAGAGGTCTCTGGAAGTCTTTTTGAAAATGACCAAGAGGAAAATCTACGTGTTACGTTTCAGCTTCAGAATAAATACATTATCAGCCCGATTAAAAGTGGCATGTTAGTAATTCATCAACATTTGGCACATCAACGTATTATATATGAAGAATTACTAAAAAATATCACCGTGCAAGAAGCGGTGAGTCAACAATTATTGTTTCCGTTGCAACTGAGTTTCTCAAACCCCGACTTGGTGTTTCTAGAAGATTTGAAAGAACAATTGGAGCATACAGGTTTTGTTTTTTCAGAAATAAAAGACGGAACCGTTGAAATTAGTGGTATTCCTGTTTCAATAACCGAAAGCCAAGTTGAAACTGTTTTAACACAGTTAGTAAAAGATATAAAAGAAGAAGTGCCAGATGCTGGCTTTAGCCAAAATGATTTATTGGCAAAAAGTATGGCAAAAAATATGGCAGTAAAAACGGGAACACCTTTAAAGCAAGAGGCGCAATTGCATTTGGTGCACCAATTGTTTGCTTGTAAAGAACCTAGCGTGTCGCCAAGTAATAGACCAGTATTGGTAACTTTGGACGCCAACGACTTTGATAAAAAATTTATGTAAATGGGAAGAATAACCGAAACCGTTAAGGTTTTAATCATTATAAACGCAATTTGTTTTGTAGGGACTTTAATCTCAGGCGATTTAGTATACAGGTTGTTTTCACTTTTTTATTTTGAAAACCCAAAATTTCAAATTTGGCAACCACTTACGCATATGTTTATGCACGGAGGTTTTATGCATATTCTTTTTAATATGTATGCGTTGTGGGCTTTTGGTTCGCCATTAGAAATGCGCTGGGGACAGAAAAAGTTTTTGTTTTTCTATTTTTCGGCAGGATTTGGAGCTGCATTAATTCATACATTAGTAAATTATTATCAAATACATAGTGGTTACGATGCGTTGATGGCAGCAGGAATGGATCAGTCACAAATCATGACTTTGTTAGAAACTGGACAGTATAATACAGGAATATTGGAAAGTGTTTCAAAGGAAACCATTCAAACATTGTACAATAACTTTAATACACCAGCCGTTGGTGCTTCAGGTGCAATTTATGGAATATTAGTAGCGTTTGGTTTGATGTTTCCTAATATAGAATTGATGCTTATATTTTTACCTGTTCCCATAAAAGCGAAGTATTTTATCCCTTTGATTATTGCAGGAGATGTGTTTTTCGGAATAACAGGCTCACCTTTCGGAATCGCTCATTGGGCGCATATTGGTGGGGCTATATTTGGGTTTATTATGGCTTATTATTGGAAAAAAAATAGTTTTAATTCACATCGCTGGAATTAACAATGGATACGAACAGCTTAAAATATCAATTTAAAACTTCAAGTATAATTATAAAATTGATTGCTATTAATGCAGTTATTTTTATAGGTGTGCGTTTATTGGCGTTTTTTATGGGTATGGGCCCTGGACAATTGGTGCAATGGTTTATATTACCCGAAAATTTTGGTAGCGTTTTATTACAACCTTGGTCACTGTTAACCTATTCGTTTTTACATTTTGGGTTTTTCCATATTCTGTTTAATATGCTTTGGCTCTATTGGTTTGGACGCTTTATATTAAACCTTTTCAGCGAAAAACGATTTTTAACCATCTATTTATTGGGAGCTCTTTTTGGTGGATTACTCTATGTAACAGCATATAGTGTTTTTCCTGCTTTAAAAGGTACTACTGCTGGGTTAATAGGTGCTTCAGGAGCCGTAACAGCCATAATGGTTTTTATCGCAACATATACACCTAATGCAGAGGTGATGGTCTTCAGGTTCCGTATTAAACTATGGCAAATAGCTTTGGTCTTGGTATTGTTAGATTTGGTGTTGTTGCCAAGTAGTGGTAATGCTGGTGGCCGATTGGCGCACATTGGTGGTGCTATATTTGGTTTTGTGTATGCGCAACAGCTTCAAAAAGGAAACGACATTGGAAAATGGTTCGAAAATATAATTGATTGGGTAGAAAACTTATTTACACCTCGAAAAAAGAAACCGTTTACTAAAGTACATCGAAATAAAAAAACTTCTAAAAAATCTACTTCTACTGAAAATAAAAATGACAATCAGAAAAAGATTGACGAAATTTTAGATAAAATAGGTAAAAGTGGCTACGATAGCTTAACAAAAGCTGAAAAAGATTTTTTGTTTAAAGCAGGTAAAGATAATTGAGTTTGAAAAAAGGAGGAATCATAACTAAATTGCTTTTTTGGGGTAATTCGCTAGTAGCGTTTTTTCTTTTATTGTCATTTGTATTACCCTATTTACCACCTTCAAAATTTCCAACACTTTCGTTATTGAGTTTATTGGTCTCGCCATTAATTGCATTAAACATTTTTTTTGCTATTTATTGGCTTATAAGGATGAAAAGAAAATTTCTAGTTTCGACTGTTATCTTAGTAATTGCTTATTTTTACTTCAATCCTTTTTTTGAAATCTCTACTGAAAAAGACGCTTCAGAATATAATAAAACGATTCGTATTCTTTCCTATAATGTACGGTTGTTTAATGCGTATGAAGATAATCCTGCTTCCGAAGAAGTATCTAAAACTTTTTTAGAAATTATAGAAGAAGAAAAACCTGATGTTATTTCGATACAAGAATATTATTTGCAAAACAAAATAGATTTTTCAGAATACCCATATCAGTTTATTAACTTTAAGAAGGAAAATAAGTTGGGACATGCCATTTTTTCAAAATATCCCATTGTAAATAAAGGAGCGTTTGATTTTTCTGATACATCTAACAACACAATTTTTGCAGATATTGTAAAAAATGAAGATACTTTAAGAGTGTACAATTTACACTTGCAATCAATGGGTATAAAACCTAGAGTAAGCTATTTGCAGGAAAATGATAAAACAAGATTGCGAAAACGCATAGCAGATGCTTTTGTAAAACAAGAAGGGCAAGTTGCCATGATAAAAGAACATAAAGAGAAGAGTCCCTACAAAACGCTAGTTATGGGTGATTTTAATAATACTTCTTTCTCATATGTGTACAAAAGTTTGACAGTCGATATGCAGGATGCCTTTTTAAAACGAGGCAATGGAATTGGCACAACCTTTAAATTTGATTTTTACCCCATGCGAATTGATTTTATAATGAATTCAAACGATTTTGAAGTGTTGAAATTCAATACAATGGAAAAATCGTTTTCAGATCATTTTCCTGTAAGCGCAACATTAGGTTGGGAGTGAAAACAGAATATTTAAAATTTTATAAAAAAAGTAGCATAAGGTTTTAGTAACCTTATTTTTCAATTATTTTTGCCTATGCAAAACAACGTCCTTATTTTAGATTTTGGTTCACAGTACACACAGCTAATAGCACGTCGTGTAAGAGAGTTGAATATTTACTGCGAAATCCACCCTTACCACAACATTCCAGAGAGTTTAGATGAGTTTAAAGCCGTAATCCTTTCGGGAAGTCCGTTTTCGGTTCGTGCCGAAGATGCACCACATCCAGATTTATCCCGTATAAAAGGTAAACTACCTATGTTGGCTGTTTGCTACGGCGCACAATATATCGCTCATTTTAATGGGGGTAGTGTGGAGCCTTCTAATATTAGAGAGTATGGAAGGGCCAAACTTTCAATGATAAAGGCTGATGCTTCTCTTTTTAAGGGTATTTTAGAAGGAACACAGGTTTGGATGAGTCATAGTGATACCATTGCTCATCTCCCTGAAAATGGAATTCGGTTAGCAAGCACACCAGATGTGCTTAATGCAGCCTACCATATTGAAGGCGAAAAAATTTATGCTATTCAGTTTCATCCAGAAGTGTATCACACAACAGATGGGAAACAACTGTTAGAAAATTTCTTAGTTCATATTGCCGGTGTTGAGCAAAGTTGGACGCCTGCAGCATTTGTAGATACTACTGTTGACGCCCTGAAAGAGCAATTAGGAAACGATAAGGTGGTATTAGGTTTAAGCGGTGGTGTAGATTCTACTGTAGCTGCTATTTTATTACATAAAGCGATAGGCAAAAACTTGTATTGTATTTTTGTGAATAACGGATTGCTTCGGAAAAATGAATTCAGTGATGTCTTGTCACAATATAAAGATATGGGCTTAAACGTTAAAGGAGTGGATGCTTCGGTACGTTTTTTGGAGGCTTTAAAAGATATAAGTGATCCCGAATTAAAAAGAAAAGCCATTGGCAACGCTTTTATTGAAGTTTTTGACGACGAAGCACATGAAGTACAAGATGTTAATTGGTTAGCACAAGGAACTATTTATCCTGATGTTATAGAAAGTGTTTCGGTTAACGGTCCTTCGGTAACAATTAAATCGCACCATAATGTGGGAGGTTTGCCAGACTTTATGAAGTTGAAAGTGGTAGAACCCCTTCGTATGCTTTTTAAAGATGAAGTAAGACGTGTAGGAGCAGAAATGGGTATTGATAAGAAACTTTTAGGCAGACATCCATTTCCGGGGCCTGGATTAGCTATTAGAATTTTAGGAGATATTACTGCTGAAAAAGTTCGTATCTTACAGGAAGTTGATGCTATATTTATCAATGGACTTAGAAAATGGGATTTGTACGATAAAGTATGGCAAGCCGGTGCTATTTTACTTCCAGTGCAGAGTGTTGGCGTAATGGGAGACGAACGTACATACGAAAAAGTTGTAGCATTGCGAGCGGTAGAATCTACCGATGGTATGACAGCAGATTGGGTGAATTTACCGTATGAGTTTTTACAGGAAACTAGTAATCATATAATAAACCGGGTAAAAGGCGTTAATAGAGTAGTCTATGATATTAGTTCGAAGCCACCAGCTACGATTGAATGGGAATAAGATCCCCTGAAAACATTCTAAAAGGTTTTTAAAGCCTCGTAGCTAGATTCAATAAGCTAAGGATTATAAACTTAAAGGAACAAATACGAATACATATAACCTAACATAAGAATATTTTGAAGCATTTTATATACCTTTTTTTGATATGTACGCTTAATACAGGTTGTGGTATTGCAACTCAGCAGCAACAATATCGAAGTCATAAAGTAAAAAGTGGTGAAACAATTTACAGTATCTCCCAAGAATACGGAACTACAGAAAGTGCAATCTATAGGTTAAACCCTGATGCTAAAAATGGTATTGGTGCAAATACAATTATTATTCTACCCCGTTCTTCAAATGTTATTTCAAACTCCGGCGCAACAAGTGTCACTTTTAAGGAACATCGTGTAAAAAGAAAAGAAACGTTATTTAGTATTTCGCAAGAATACAATGTCTCTCAAGATGAAATAAAGAAATACAATAAAGAATTGTATTCACGACAGCTTAAAAAAGGAGAGAAAATACGTATTCCTATTACACCAAAGGGAAGTACTACTACAGTTTCTGAAACAACAGAAAATACAGATATTAGCACTCATACTGTTGAACCTAAAGAAACTATTTACGGAATTGCTAGAAAGTACAATACCACGATTGCCGAATTAAAGAAACTCAATCCAGGTCTAGATAAAAATATTACAATCGGTACTGCTTTAAATGTTCCAGATGTTTCTACAACAGAATCTGCCACGATTGATAATGAGAAATACGATTTATACGAGGTACAGCCTAAAGAGGGGTTTTACCGGTTAAAAGTAAAGTTAGGACTTTCAGAAGAAGATATTGTGGCTCTTAATCCATACGCTAAAGATGGATTAAAGGACGGAATGATTTTAAAAATTCCAAAAGAAAACTCTGTGGGTATTACTGAAAAAGCGACCCCAGTAAATCTTGAAAACTACATTGCTAACAAATCTGAGAAAAACATTGCTCTGTTATTGCCTTTTCAACTGCAAGAAGCAGACCCAGATTCCACAGAAGCTAATGAGGATTTAATAAAATCTAACTCAGTTTTACGTATTTCTCTTGATTTTTACAGCGGTGTATTAATGGCAGCCGAATTTGCGAAAGATAAAGGGATTTCTGTCAACCTTCAGGTTTTCGATACTGAACGAAACGCAGCTAAAGTAGGTGCCATTGTTTCGGGTGGTGATTTTGATAATATGGATGCCGTTATTGGGCCTCTATTAAGTAAAAATGTTGACAAAGCTGCAGCAACGTTACGCAGTGATAATGTGCCTGTTTTCTCTCCTTTGAGCAATAAGGAAATACGGATGTACCCTAATCTTTTCCAAACGTTACCTACAGATGATATGCTTCAAGCACGAATGATGGATTTTTTAGTTGAAAAATCAGCTGGAAAAAACCTAATCATTGTTAGCGATTCAAAGCACAACGCCGAAAAACAGAAAATAATTTCTCAAATTCCTACAGCAAAATCAGTTTCTCCACGTGAAGGCGGTTATTTATATCAGCGTGATATTGCTGCAAAAGTAGACACAAACCGTGAAAATTGGGTGGTATTAGCTTCGAGTGACCCGGTATTGGTTAGTAATGTGGTAGGACTTTTAAATGGTATGCCTAAAAATCATAAATTAAGGTTGTTAGCCCTTGATAAAAATAAGGCGTACGATTATCACGATGTCTCGAATATGCATTTAGCAAAGCTGAAATTTACATTTCCTTCAGTAAACAAGAATTATGACTTTAATGAAAAAGATCCTTTTCTAATCAGTTATAAAAATGAATACGGTGTATTGCCTAACCGATACGCAGTACGAGGTTTTGATATTATGTATGATATTTTATTACGCCTGGCTTCGGCAGACGATATGTATAAAGCCAGCGAAAATGATTTTGTAACAGAATACATTGAGAATAAATTTCAGTACACAAACAAACTTCTTTCTGGCTATCAAAATAATGCAGTATACATAGTAGAATATAATGATAAACTTCAATTTATAGAAGCAGAATGAGCACAGCTAAAGTAACATACCTTGGGGGTCTCCGTACTGAAAGCGAACATATAAAGTCAGGTAATAAATATATTACCGATGCCCCAACAGATAACCACGGTAAGGGTGAAGCTTTTTCGCCAACCGATACAGTAGCGACTGGTCTAGCCAACTGTATGCTAACGATGATGGGCATTAAGGCGAATGATCTACAAGTAGATTTAGAAGGAAGCACGGCAACTGTGACTAAAACAATGGCTAGCAACCCTCGACGTATTTCTAAGATTGAGGTGGTTTTTAATTTACCTGTTGTCTTAGAAGAGAAACATAAAAAACTATTAGAAAAAACAGCTAACACTTGTCCGGTACATTATAGTTTACATCCAGATATTGAAAAAGTGATAATCTTTAATTGGGGGTAATCAGTTTTTCATAATGGTTCAATAAAAGCAGGGTTTTTGCGTTTTAGTCTGTATGAAACTTTTTGTAACACTCTTATTGTTTACACTTTCCTTTTTTCCTTCAGAAGAAAATAAAGAAAAAATTCTTTGGACTGAAACCAGGCAACTCACTTGGGAAGACTTTAGGGGTACGCCAAAACCTGGGGCTGATTTTGTTGCCAGTACCAACAGTGGGATGTCCTTTTCATTTTCATATACCGAAAAAAATGGAAAACGGACAATGGAACACAGTATATCGTGTAACTTCTACCCAGAGCTGTCATGGTTTAAGCCCGGTAAGGTTTCTGAGTATATTTTAAAGCACGAACAAACTCATTTTGATATCTCAGAATTACATGCGCGGATTTTACGAAAACGAATAGCTGAAGCTGAGTTTTCAAAAAATGTAAAAGAAGAAATAGGGGCTTTATATCATACAACAGAACAAGAAAGGCAAGACCTGCAAAATCAATATGATTTGGAGACCGACCACTCCAAAAACAAAGAAGAAGAATACCGCTGGCGAGAAAAAATCACCAACCAATTAAAAAAGTATGAACGCTGGAAATAGCCCAGATCCTAAACATTTAGAAGAATTGGCAAACTACAAAATGCCCTTCGGAAAATACAAAAACCAGTACTTGGTTAATATTCCCGAACCTTATTATGTTTGGTTTAAACAAAAAGGTTTCCCACAAGGTAAATTAGGTAATCTAATGCAAGAAATGTATGAGATTAAATTAAATGGTTTAGAGGGGCTTTTAAGGAAATTGATTAAAAGGTAAAGTCTAACAGTTTAATAGTTATTGATTTGTGTCTTTACTTGCTGTATTCATATAAAATTAAGGTAAATACAACGCAACCATCCCGCTACTTCTCCATCTACTGTATAGTTAAATAATCAACGTGGGGATTACTTTAAAATACATTAAACCATTATTCTACTGGATGCCAGAGTTATATCTTGTTTTGGCAACTATTTTTTATTGGGCTTCAACCGCCACACTTCTAAATCCTATAGCTTTTGTTTTGTTAGTTCTTACAGTGTCACAACTAATTTTCAATAAAAAAGGAATGGGAATCTTTTTAAGTTGTGTGTTTATATTCTTGAATCTATATTTAATTTTAGCATTACTTTCTGATCTTTTTAAAATTTCAGTTTTCAGTATTTCTACTCAAAAAATGTTTTTCATAGGTGCTGGTTTTTTAACTCTCAATATTATAATGTCCATTGTATTATTGTTTAAACATATTAATCTAAACTCTGAGCGGACAAGAATACTTGGATGAAAACACGATTCCTCATCCTATTTGTCATTTGGATTTCTTTTTTAGAAGATAGTTTTTTGATAATTATATTTTAATTGTTGCCTTCCACAATATTTCGCTACCTTTGCATCCCGTATAATTAACTCAGTAACGCTTCAAAATGAGCACTACCAAATACATCTTCGTTACGGGCGGAGTATCATCATCTTTAGGAAAAGGAATAATCGCAGCTTCACTTGCCAAACTATTGCAAGCTAGAGGATACCGCGTTACTATTCAAAAATTGGATCCCTACATTAATGTAGATCCTGGAACATTAAATCCATACGAACATGGCGAATGCTATGTAACAGATGATGGCGCCGAAACCGATCTAGACCTTGGGCATTATGAACGTTTTTTAAATGTAAAAACGTCACAAGCCAATAATGTTACTACCGGTCGTATTTATCAAAGTGTTATTGAAAAAGAACGCCGTGGTGAATTTTTAGGAAAAACAGTACAGGTTGTTCCACATATTACCAATGAAATTAAAGAACGTGTTCAGCAATTAGGTTCTACAGGAGAGTACGATATCGTTATTACTGAAATTGGCGGTACCGTAGGTGATATAGAGTCATTGCCCTATATTGAAGCAGTTAGACAGTTACGTTGGGAACTTGGCGATGACAACGCTTTAGTTATTCACCTAACCTTGGTTCCTTATCTTTCTGCTGCAGGAGAGTTAAAGACAAAACCTACACAGCACTCTGTAAAAACATTAATGGAAAGCGGTATAAAAGCTGATATTTTGGTTTGTCGTACAGAACATGATTTATCAGATGATCTTAGAAGAAAATTGGCACTGTTTTGTAACGTAAAGCGCGAAGCGGTAATTCAGTCAATAGATGCTTCTACTATTTACGATGTTCCCAATATGATGTTAGAAGAAGGGCTGGATACGGTTACGCTTCAAAAACTCGGTATGGAAAGTACCGAAAAACCAGACCTTACCCGTTGGAATCAGTTTTTAGAACGACATAAAAACCCGAAAGGAAAAGTAAGTATTGGCTTGATAGGGAAATATGTAGAACTTCAAGATAGTTATAAGTCGATTTTAGAGTCGTTCATACATGCAGGTGCAGAAAACGAGGTGAGTGTGGATGTAAAGTATATTCATTCAGAATACATCAACAAAAATAATATAGAAGCAAAACTCAAAGACTTGGATGCTGTTTTAGTTGCTCCTGGTTTTGGAGAACGTGGTATTGAAGGTAAAGTTGAAGCAGTTCGGTATGCAAGAGAAACTAACTTACCTTTTTTAGGTATTTGTTTAGGAATGCAAATGGCCGTGATAGAATATAGTCGAAATGTTTTGGGTATTAAAGATGCCAATTCTACTGAAATGAATCCACAAACGCCTAACCCTGTTATTAATTTAATGGAAGACCAAAAAAGCATTACCGATATGGGAGGCACCATGCGATTGGGCTCTTGGAAGTGTGAGGTAAAGGCTGATAGTATTATTGGTAGGGTTTATAATGAAAGCACTATAGAAGAGCGCCACCGCCATCGGTATGAATACAATAATAAATATAAAGAACAATTAGAAGCAGCCGGGATGGTAGCAACTGGAGTAAATCCAGACACACAATTAGTTGAAGTGGTAGAAGTGCCAGAGCACCCTTGGTTTGTAGGCGTTCAATACCACCCAGAGTATAAGAGTACTGTGGCTAGTCCTCATCCGTTGTTTGTCGCTTTTGTTAAGGCAGCGCATGAACACGCCGAAAAAAACTAAACCGACAATTTGGCGTAGTAAGATGTTGGGGCGGGATATTTGCTTTATGCTTTTAAATTATTAAGAAGAATTTTTCTGAAAAAGTAATATTTCAGAAACACATAACTATAAAACGGTTCGTAAAACGGACATTTTTGAAACAATTGAGCGTACATGGAAAAAAAGAATTTTGACGTTAATTCCCTAATAGGGTTTGTGTTAATTGGAGGTATATTAGTCTGGATGCTTTATATGCAGGAGCCTTCTGAGGATGAAGTTCAGGCTGAAAAAGCAAGAACTGAGGCTGCTGCTAAAGAGGAATCTGAAACTCAAAAAGAAACTGATACTACTCTTCAAGAAGCTACTCAAGAGATGTCTGTTGCAAATGCGCAAGATTCTCTTGCCGTTGAAAAGCTTAAAAACAAATTAGGTTCTTTTGCCTATTCGGGTACACTTGCTTCAGCAAAAGAAAATACTACCGTAATTGAAAACGAAGTACTTTACTTAGAAGTGAGTAACCAAGGAGGTTATATTACTGAAGCTCGTTTAAAAAATCATACTACTTACGATTCGGTTCCGGTAAGTATTATAAAAGATGGGAATAGCAGTTTAAACTTACAATTTTCTTCAGAAAACAGGTTGTTAAATACTAAAGACTTGTTTTTTGAACCTTCTCTAAGCACAAATGGTGACAACAATGTGTTGTCTATGAAGCTAAAAACTTCAGAAAGTGCTTATATAGAATACCGCTATGAGTTATTGCCCGATGAATACATGATTGACTTCAGTATAAAATCACAAGGCTTGGAAGGCGTTATGAATACCTCACAACCCATGTATTTAGATTGGCGTTTAAAGGGATATCGCCACGCTAAGAGTATTACTTATGAAAATAGGTATAGCCGCTTAGTGTATGAATATGAAGGGGACGACCATAACAAGCTTTCTCAAACTGGCGAAGATGACGAAACGGAGAAAGATGTAACGTGGATGAACTTCCGTCAGCACTTTTTCAGTTCGTTGCTGTTGACCGATACGCCTTTTAAAGAGGTTTCATTCAGTTCAATAGATTTAGTAGAAGATGAAGAAATCGATACGGTTTATACCAAGAAATATGCTGCTAAAATGTTATTGGAACCTAAAGCTGGCGGACTTTCCTATAATATGAATATGTATCTGGGTCCAACAGATTATCAAATATTGAACGATTATGGCCGCAACCTTGATGAAGCCATGCCGTTGGGTTGGGGAATTTTTGGGGTAATTAATAAATACATCATTATTCCGCTTTTCGGCTTTTTAACAGGGTTTTTACCAGCAGGAATTGCTATTATCTGTTTAACTATTTTGATAAAACTTTTATTATCTCCAGTACAGTACAAACAGTATTTGTCGCAGGCAAAAATGAAAATACTGCGACCAGAAATTGAAGAAATTCGCGAAAAGTACGGGGATAACAAAATGAAGATTCAGCAAGAAACGATGAAACTTCAAAACGCAGCAGGAGCAAGCCCGTTAAAAGGATGTTTGCCGGCATTATTGCAATTGCCTGTGTTTTATGCCTTGTTTACGTTTTTCCCATCTGCATTTGATTTGCGTCAAAAAAGCTTTTTATGGGCAGACGACCTTTCAAGTTATGATACTATAGCTCAATTGCCTTTCCATATCCCTTTTTATGGTGATCACGTAAGTTTGTTCCCTATCTTAGCATCTATCGCTATATTTATTTATATGATGATGACCACAGGGCAAACGATGCAAGCGCAACAACAACCGGGTATGCCTAATATGAAGTTTATAATGTATTTGTCTCCGCTATTTATGTTAGTGTTCTTCAACAACTACGCGAGTGGACTTTCATTGTATTACTTTACGTCAAATATGATTACCATTGGCATAATGTTGGTGATTAAAAACTTTATAATTGATGATGACAAGGTTCATGCTAAAATTCAGAAAAAGAAAAAACAGCCTAAAAAGCAAAATCGTTTTCAGCGAAAAATGTCTGAGATGATGGAGCAGGCCGAAGAGCAAAAGAGAGCTCAGAATAAAAAGTAATCTAATAAAAACCTCCTCTAATCAGGAGGTTTTTTTATAATAGTACTATTTATACTTTCGGTTTTATTTCAGCGTTTTAAACTAAAATCAAGAACATAATTTAAAATGAAATACCTATTCTTACTTTCCCTTGGAATATTATTCATCATACAATCTTCTATTGCGCAAGAAAGTGTTAATCAGTTTGATGCAAACGGAAAACGTGACGGAGTATGGAAAAAATATTACCCAGCTACCAAGCAACTCCGATATGAAGGACAATTTGATCATGGGGTAGAAACAGGAGTTTTTAAATTTTACTGTGAAGAGTGTAAAGATCAACCAATGGCCACCAAAGATTTTTCCGTTATCGGAACTAAAGCTTTTGTACGCTATTTTACTATAAAAGGAAAATTGGTAAGCGAAGGGGAAATGGAAGGCAAAAATAGAGTAGGCGAATGGGTATATTACCATGAAAAATCTAACGCTGTCATGACTCGGGAAAGATACAAAAATAGTAAATTAGAAGGAGTTAAGATCACATATTACCCTAATGGAACCAAAACTGAAGAAACCCACTATCAAAACGGTTTAAAACAAGGCGAAAATAACTACTACTCACCAGAAGGTGTTCTTTTAAAGAAATTGAACTACTTCGATGATAAACTTAATGGAGAAGCTCTTTACTATGATGCTAATGGTACAATAACGATTAAAGGTTATTATAAAAAAGGCAAAAAGAACGGTCTTTGGCAGTACTTTAAAAACGGCGAAGTGGAAATGGAAGAAACCTACCCCAAACCAGAAAAGCCTGAATAAAAACAAATCATTTTCTTTTTTACTTCAACACGGTATAAATTTTGCATTGGTACCCATAAAATCAATAGATACATTCGAATAAAAAAAGCCTTTTGAAAACTGTATCTTTGCAGAAAATTAGAATATTTAGAGTATTAAAATGAGCAAACAAAAAAAAGTTGTTGTTGGTCTAAGCGGCGGAGTAGATTCAAGTGTTGCGGCATACCTATTGAAAGAACAGGGTTATGATGTTATTGGGCTGTTCATGAAAAATTGGCATGATGATACTGTTACCATATCTAACGAATGTCCGTGGCTAGAAGATAGTAATGACGCCATGTTGGTCGCTGAAAAATTAGATATTCCATTTCAAACTGTCGACCTGAGTGAGCAATATAAAGAACGTATTGTAGATTATATGTTCAAGGAGTACAAAATGGGAAGAACTCCAAATCCAGATGTACTTTGTAACCGAGAGATTAAGTTCGATGTATTTCTAAAAATAGCATTAGAGCTCGGAGCAGATTATGTAGCTACCGGTCATTATTGCAGAAAAGGGGAAATTGTAAATGATGGTAAAACCACCTATCAATTACTTTCAGGAAAAGACCCTAACAAAGATCAGTCGTATTTTCTTTGTCAATTATCTCAAGAGCAGCTTTCCAAAACATTATTTCCTATAGGTGAAATTTTAAAGCCAGATGTGCGAAAAATAGCTTCGGAACAAGGTTTAATCACTGCAGAGAAGAGAGATTCGCAAGGATTGTGCTTTATTGGTAAGGTAAGACTTCCAGACTTTTTGCAACAACAATTGGCGCCTAAAGAAGGAAAGATAATTGAAGTACCTACAGCGTATTCAAATTACAATAAAACCGAGCCTGAATTTACTTCCGAAGAGGAAAAATTACAATTCCTCTCAGAAAAAAATAAATACACTATTACAGATGGTACAGAAGTGGGGAAACATCAAGGTGCTCACTTTTTTACCAAAGGACAGCGTAAGGGTTTGGCTGTTGGCGGGACTAAAGAACCACTCTTTGTGATTGATACCGATGTGGAAGAAAACGTAATCTACACTGGACAAGGAAAAGACCATCCGGGTTTATACCGTCGTGGGCTTTTTGTTAAAAATGAAGAAATTCATTGGGTTCGAGAAGATTTACGCTTACAAGAGGACGAAGCCAAAGAGGTTACGGCTCGCATTCGGTACAGACAATCTTTGGAAAAAGCTACTATACATCAAGCAGTCTCCGGACTTTATGTTATATTTGACAAACCACAATCTGCTATTACTGAAGGACAATTTGTTGCTTGGTATCAAGGAGAAGAATTGCTCGGCAGTGGTGTTATTTCTTAAAAAAAAATATTATGAAAAAAATACTATTACTACTACTTACAGTATTTGTAACTCAATTTAATTATGCACAAGAAGACGCACTTGTTTTCTTAGCAGATAAAGAAGGAGTAGCAGACGCTCTTGCAAATCCACTTACCATTTTAACACAAGATGCAATTGACCGAAAGCAAATGCAAGGAACATCAATTGATGAACGTGATGTCCCCCTTAATGAAAACTATAAAACAGAAATAAATAATACTGCAGGCATAACCGTGTTAGCAAAGTCTAAATGGATGAACGCAGTTTATGTTCGTGGTTCGGTTTCCAGTATTAATGATTTATTGAATTTAGAATTTGTAACTGAAGTAGAGTTTGCCGATAAGGATATGAATTTTAAAAAGCCAGCTGGACAAACCTCAGATAAATTTACAATCGAGAACCAACAAGCTAGAATAGAGTATAATTATGGTGATGCCACTAACCAGACTGAAATGCTTTCAGTGGATTTTCTGCATGAAAATGATTTTACAGGAGAAGGAATGGTTGTAGCATTTATGGATGGTGGTTTTCCTAATGTAATGAGCAACCCAGCATTTGCAACTCTTAGAAATGAAGGAAGATTATTAGGAACATACGATTTTGTAGAACGTCAAGAGAATGCAGATGGTACTAGTAGTCATGGATCTAATACATTTAGTGATGCTGCGGCATTTTTAGATGGTGAATTTGTAGGTACGGCCCCTGAGGCGTCTTATTATTTATATGTAACAGAAGATGGTGATAATGAGAGTCCTGTAGAAGAAGCCCTTTGGGTGGAAGCGTTAGAACGGGCTGATAGTCTTGGAGTTGATGTAGTAAACACTTCTTTAGGATATCAAGATTTTGACGATTCAGATTATGACCATAGCTATGAAGATTTAGACGGGCAAACCACTATTGGTGCTCGCGGCGCCAATCATGCGTTTGACAAAGGAATGATATTGGTAACCTCTGCAGGTAATGATGGAGGTGGATTTACATATGTAGGCACCCCAGGAGATTCACCAGGAATGTTGACAATTGGTGCGGTAGACTCTAACGGTAATTTAGCAGGATTTAGCTCCATTGGGCCCACAGTTGATGGGCGCGTAAAACCAGATGTTATGGCGCAAGGAGAGTTCGCAGCGATAGTAGATCGTTTTGGTAATGTTACGTTTAGTAATGGAACTTCTTTTAGTTCACCAATTATGGCAGGGTCGGTTGCTTCATTTTGGCAAGCAAGACCACAAACTCCTAATAATGAAATTATGCAAATTATACGGGAATCAGCTTCCATGTTTGATAACCCTTCAGATGGAATGGGGTACGGAATACCAAACTTTCAAGATGCATATAATGCTTTAATTGAGTTGAGTATTGAAGATGAAATGCTAGAAAATAATTTTGCATTATATCCAAATCCGGTCACTACTGAAGTGAATATTTCGTTTCCTAAAAGATATACTGAAGCAACGTTTTCTTTAGATAATGTGTTAGGAGAACAGGTGAAAAAGGCTCGTATTTCAAGTCAAAATAATCAAGTAGACGTAAGCTATTTGTCTGCGGGGGTTTATATTGCGACTATCCAGACTGGAACAGAGAAAACTTCTTTCAAATTAATTAAAAAGTAATAGTACGTGCAAAATAGGATTACTGATCTTTTCAAGATACAATACCCATTAATTCAAGCTGGTATGATCTGGAACAGTGGCTGGCATTTGGCTAGTGCTGTTAGTAATGCAGGTGGATTGGGCATCATAGGTGCTGGTTCTATGTATCCAGAAGTACTTTTGGAACATATTCAAAAATGTAAAAAAGCAACCGACAAGCCCTTTGGAGTTAATGTACCGATGTTGTATCCCGATATCGATAAAATTATTGATATAATCATAGATGAAGGAGTGGAAATTGTATTCACTTCTGCCGGAAATCCCAAGACATATACACCAAAATTAAAAGAGCACGGAGTTACCGTTGTGCATGTGGTAAGTAGCTTGAAATTTGCTTTAAAATCACAAGAGGCAGGTGTGGATGCAGTTGTTGCAGAAGGTTTTGAAGCTGGAGGGCATAATGGGAGAGATGAAACCACTACGTTTACATTAATCCCTATGGTAAAGGAAAAAATAGATATTCCATTAATTGCAGCTGGAGGTATTGCCACTGGCCGAGGCATGTTAGCAGCTATGGTTTTAGGAGCAGATGCTGTACAGGTAGGTAGTCGTTTTGTAGCAAGTGAAGAATCTAGTTCGCACCAGGCATTCAAAAAAATGGTGGTCGATGCCAAAGAGGGAGATACCATGCTTACGTTAAAAGAATTGGCGCCAGTACGCATGTTGAAAAACAAATTTTTCGAAGACGTAATGCAACTTTACACTCAAAACCCTAAAAAAGAACAATTAATTGAACTTTTAGGTAGAGCACGTGCTAAAAAGGGTATGTTTGAAGGCGATTTAGAAGAAGGCGAATTAGAAATAGGACAAATAGCTGGATTGATACACGATATAAAGCCAGCAGCACAAATTGTTGAAGAAATGATAACGGAGTTTGAAACGGCCAAAAAAGAAGTTTCTAGTCTTTAGATGTCTATTCCTTCCAACAAGTAATCAGCCACTTCTATATTTTCTTTATCACTATGTAAAACCGATACATCACCTGTTGTTTCAAGGATAACGGCTTTTACTTGGTCAAGCGTAATCACGTTAGCTTCTCGTAATTTTGATTGTAGTTCAGATTCTGTTACTTTCGATTTTTTAAGGTTCTCCTTTAAAACGACACCATTCCGCATAATCATTATGGGTTTGTTCTCAATCAAATTTTCAACAGATTTGCTTTTGTATCGTATATATGTGATTAAATAATTAAGAAGATAAAGAATAAGAAGTAAGATGGCTCCCACTAATACAGAAGGATTACCTGTATTTACAGTCATCGCGATAATATTACCTATGGCAACTGTTATCACAAAATCGAATCCTGTCATTTTACTAAAACTTTTTAAGCCAAAGATTCTTGTGTATAGGATTATAAGTAAAAAGATACATGTGGTACCAATAAATACTTCGGGAATTTCTGTGAGGTTTTTAAAAAAATGATCGAGAGACATAGTAGTGATTTTTTGTTCTTAAAAGATACATTATTAAAAAATAGTAGGAGTTTAAACTTTATCAAAAAAAAATAAACTCCTTCAAAGCCTAAAGTTTTTGTAATTAAAGCAGGACTACTTAAAAAATAATAGTAAAATCCTATTACATTTATTACTTTTGTGCATCTGAAAATTAAGCCATAAAACGCTATTATGAATTTACACGAATATCAAGGAAAAGAAATATTAAACAGTTTTGGAGTTGAAATACAACGAGGAATCGTTGCACAAACCCCAGCGGAAGCTGTAGAAGCTGCAAAAAAATTAACTGAAGAAACCGGAACCGGTTGGCACGTTATCAAAGCACAAGTACATGCTGGGGGCCGAGGTAAAGGTGGCGGTGTAAAGTTGGCCAAAAACCTTAAAGAGGTTGAAGAAATTGCAGGCGACATCATCGGGATGAACCTGGTAACTCCTCAAACCAGTGCAGAAGGAAAAAAAGTAAACCAAGTTTTAATTACTGAAGATGTTTATTATCCAGGTGATAGTGAGCCGGAAGAATATTATATGAGCGTATTGCTTAACCGTGCAACTGGTAAAAACATGATTATGTATTCTACTGAAGGTGGAATGGATATTGAAACTGTAGCTGAAGAAACTCCTCATTTAATTTTTAATGAAGAAGTAGATCCTGCTTTGGGTTTAATGCCATTTCAAGCACGCCGAATTGCTTTTAACTTAGGGTTAAGTGGAAAATCATTTAAGCAAATGACTAAGTTTGTTACGTCACTTTACAAAGCTTATACAGAATCTGATTCTTCTTTATTTGAAATCAATCCAGTTTTAAAGACAAGTGACGATAAAATCATTGCAGTAGATGCAAAAGTAAGTTTGGATGACAACGCTTTGTTCCGTCATAAAGATTATGCGGCTATGCGTGACGTACGTGAGGAAAACCCAGTTGAGGTAGAAGCCCGTGAAGCTGGATTAAGTTATGTTGACTTAGATGGGAATGTTGGTTGTATGGTAAATGGTGCAGGTTTGGCAATGGCTACAATGGATCTTATTAAGCAAGCTGGTGGAGAACCTGCTAACTTTTTGGATGTTGGTGGTACAGCAGATGCCGAACGTGTGGAAACAGCGTTTAACTTAATACTTAAAGACCCATCAGTAAAAGCTATCCTAGTTAATATTTTTGGAGGTATAGTTCGTTGTGACCGTGTAGCGCAAGGTATTGTAGATGCTTATAAAAACATGGGAAATATAGACGTTCCTATTATTGTACGTTTACAAGGTACCAACGCTGATGAAGCTAAAGAATTGATAGACAATAGTGGCTTAGCTGTAGAAAGTGCAGTAGAATTTCAAGAAGCTGCAGATAAAGTACACGCAGTATTGTCATAATCACACAATAGAATTTTAGAAAAGCCTGAAGCGTTTCGCTTCAGGCTTTTTTTATGCCTTAATGCTAAGTTTCTAAGATATTATCTGCTAGCTTTTGTATGGTTTTCATGTCTTTTTCAGAATCAAAAGAAACAACTTTCAATAACACTTTTAACTCCTCGTCAATAGCTTCCATATATGCTTTTTCTATAGAAGGTTGTTGTTTTAGGTATGCGAGCATCCAAATCAGTTTTTGAGCTACTGTGGGGTCTTGAGAACAATAGGTGCGCAACGATGCCATTACTTGATATAAGAGTTCGTCAAAATGAACGACAGCCATTTTAATATAAGCGGTGCCATTTTCTGAAAAAACTCCCAAGTCGTTTTTCTGCATTCGAAGTGCAAACAACTCGGTAAGGTAATCAATACTGTTTATAGCTGTTCCTGGATCGTTAATTCCTGGTGACATTGCTCTTACAGCAATTTCAGTAATTTGTTTAAAAGCAAGTACATAGTTATCTTGAATATATTCTCCTCTAGCAAAGTTTAAATTTGAAAATATGGCTTTAACTGTTTCGTCTTCCAGTTTTTTATTGGATTTTAAAACACGTATGTTCTTCAGTACAAATAACCCTTTGGGAACTGTAATATATATCTTTATATCTTTCTCTTTACAGATGTTGATGATGTTTTGAGTCGCTATATTTTGAAAATAGCCACTTTTCGGCGATGTGTGGCTGTGCCAATTTTCAGTATCAGGAAATGTTTCTATCGTTTTAGTTTCAGTTTTGTTTTCACGATTTATGGTGCTATTCAATTTTATTGTTGCTTGATCGTAAATACCATCCATGATATTATTAATCTGGATGCTTTGCGAAATATTGTGAATAAAAAAGATGAACGCACCTAAGCAGATGATGCTAAAAATAACTCCCAGTAATATGGAAAATCCTGGGAGTGTAAATTTTTCTTCGCTAGTTTCAATACTAAAGAGTGTGAAAATATTGTAGATAATAGTACCTAAATAAATCCCTAAAATCATTTGGTGACTTTTGTTTGAAATCAAACCTGGAAGCAATCGGGGTGAAAAATTACTGGAAGCCTGGCTTAACAATAGCATCACCATAGAAAAACTGAACACCATTAACGATATAAGTCCTCCAATACATGTGCTTAAAACGCTTAAAGCCGTATCACCATCTTCAACTACTAAGAGAGGAAATATTTCTATAAGACTTCTTGAGACACCTTCCTTTTCAGCAATAATCATTGCCAAAGCAAACATAAAACCTGCAAGAGAAATTAGAGAGGGGTAAAAAGCTATTTTGCTTTGTAACGTACTGTAAAAAGTACGAATTCGTGTAAAAAATTGTTTCATAAATTTATCAATTAGTTTAAAGATAAACAGAAAAATTTAGTATTTCAGTCAGATACTATGTATGTATTTACAAAATAAACTGTCAATAAGTCGTAAATAATTGCGTTAACAGTGTCAAAATGTCTTGAAACCTTAATTGGAATTGGTTTTGCTATAACCATAGTACAAAAAGTAAAGTAAAATATTAATAAAATAAAATGTTATGAATTTAGTTAAAAGAAATGATAATTGGCTTCCATCTTTATTAGATGAGCTTTTTACAGAAAACAGGTTAGATACTCCCAATTATGAAAACTTTAGCATTCCTGCGGTAAATATTCAGGAAAAAAACACGAATTTTGTAGTTCAATTGGCTGTACCTGGCTTAAGTAAAGAAAATTTCAGTATAGAGGTTGAAGAAGATATATTAAAAATTTCTGCTGAAGTTTCTTCAGAAAATGAAGAAAACAAAACAGAAGACGAAATAAAATATACTCGCAAAGAGTTTAATTACAATAGTTTCAAAAGGTCATTTACGTTGCCAGAAAATGTAAATGTTGAAAGTGTAAATGCGAGTTACGAAAACGGTGTGTTAGAAATTACATTACCAAAAAAAGAAGAAGAAAAAGCATTAAAGAGAATGGTTGAGATTTCATAATTGAAATTTAATTTGGTTAGTTAGTTGAAATGACCACGTGCTACTCAATCGGTGCGTGGTTTTTTTATGCCTAAACCTTACCTTCTTCTGCGTTTACCGCCTGTACTTTGAAAGCGATTAGCCTGTGGTACATTTTTAGATTCTTCAACCGAATCTTGTAAACCCTTTAACTCTGCTTGGGTAAGGTCTCTCCATTTTCCAGTTGGTAAGTTACCTAATTCAATATTCATTATCCGAAGCCTTTTTAAAGCTGTTACTTCGTACCCTAAATATTCACACATCCTTCTAATTTGCCTATTTAAACCTTGAACTAACACAATACGAAATACAAAACGGCTTATTTTTTCTACTTCACAGTTTTTGGTAACCGTATCTAGTATAGGGATTCCATTGCCCATTCTTTTTATAAAATCGTTTGTTATAGGGCGATCCACTGTTACAATATATTCTTTTTCGTGTTTGTTTCCAGCACGTAATATTTTGTTTACAATATCACCATCATTGGTCATTAAAAGTAATCCTTCACTAGGTTTATCTAATCTGCCCACGTGAAAAATTCGCTCTTTATGGTTTATAAAATCTACTACATTTCCTTCTACTCGTTTATCAGTTGTACAAGTAATGCCAATGGGTTTATTAAGCGCGATATAAACCAGATTTTCATTTTCGGCAATAAGTTTACCATCAACCTTCACAATATCATTAGGCATTACGCGATCTCCTAAAGTAGCCAAGGTATCGTTAATAGTAACTTTTTCCTTTTCAATTAACGTATCTGCTTGTCTTCTGGAACAGTATCCACTGTCGCTAATGGCTTTATTTATCCGTACAGAATCTGGGTGATGTGTCATAGGTTACAAAGATACACATTGTGTAAGCGTTAAACTTATTTTAAATAAATAGCGAGGTAATTTTAATTATTATATTTTCATATAAAACTGAAAACTATGGCTGTTTTAGGCTCTATCATAAAAAGTGCGATTGATCTTCGGGATAATTTAGTTTCTGAAGATTCTCCAGTAGAAGCACAAAAAAAAGTATTAAAAAGCTTATTAGAAAAGGCTCAGAATACAGCATTTGGAAAATATTACGGATTTAAAGGAATAATAAATTCAGAAAAAATTGAAAAAAGTTTTTCTGAAGCAATCCCTTTTCACGACTATAATAAAATGACCGAAGAGTGGTGGTGTCGTGTTCACGATGGATTTGAAGATATTACTTGGCCCGGAAAACCCACTTATTTTGCAATAAGTAGTGGGACTACAGGAAAAACAAGTAAACGGATACCTGTAACCGATGCTATGATTGAAGCTATTAGAAATACAGGGATTAAACAAGTAGGTGCTTTAACCAATTTTAATTTACCATCAGATTTTTTTGAAAAGGAAATTATGATGTTGGGTAGTTCAACAGACTTGGAAAAGAGAGATGAATTTAAAGAAGGTGAGATTAGTGGAATTAGCGCGAGTAATATTCCTTTTTGGTTTCGAGGATATTACAAGCCAGGTGAAGAAATCGCCAAAATAGCCGATTGGGACGAACGCGTACAAACCATTGCTGAACGTGCTCACGAATGGGACATAGGTGCTTTAAGTGGCATTCCATCTTGGATGGAACTGATGATGAAAAAAGTTATCGACCACAACAATCTAGAAACTATACACGATATTTGGCCTAACTTACAAGTATATACTAGTGGAGGTGTAGCATTTCAACCATATGAGAAAAGCTTTAATAAACTCTTATCGCATCCCATTACAATTATAGATACGTATTTAGCTTCGGAAGGGTTTATTGCATATCAACAAAGACCAGAAACTACTTCTATGAAGTTGGTTACTGACAACGGAATTTATTTTGAGTTTGTTCCTTTTAAACCAGAATACATACATAAAGATGGTTCCATTGCTCAAGAAGCTCCAATTTTAAATCTTTCAGAAGTTGAAAAAGATACCGACTATGTGCTGATTATGAGTTCGGTTTCAGGTGCTTGGCGCTATTTAATTGGAGATACCATAGCATTTACAAATCTTGAAAAAGCCGAAATTATAATTACGGGTCGAACAAAATTCTTTTTAAATGTTGTTGGGTCGCAACTTTCGGTTAATAAAATGGAAACAGCACTTCGAGAATTAGAGCAACAATTCGATATAGAATTACCAGAATTTACTATTGCGGCTATAAAAATAGACGATGAATTTTACCATCATTGGTATTTAGGAACAACAGCTAACGTGGAAGGGGATAAGCTTTCCGAAGCACTTGATAATGCTTTAAAAGAAGCTAATAAAAACTATAAAGTGGCTCGTGGTAAAGCATTAAAAGGAATAAAAGTGACTACTGTTTCGCCAAATGTTTTTCACGAATGGAGTGCTAAAAATAAAAAGAAAGGCGGTCAAGTAAAAATGGAAAAAGTAATGGATGAAGAAAAGTTTGCCGACTGGGAAGCATTTGTAAAGACTATTCAGCAGTAGCGGCTTCTTCTAACTTTCCTTCGTTAATTAATTCCATAACCTCCTCAGGAGACATGTAAAATGAACGGATTCTTTTTTTGTATTTTTCAGAAATATTAGCTTGATCTAGAATATAATGTTTTGTCTGTAAGATGTAATCTCCCATTCCATGCGCAATGGCAATAGTATCGGCCGTTCGTTCTACTTCTTTAATATGCATTTTGGAAAAAAGATATTTAAAACCGAAAATTAACATTCCTAAGTTATTCCGATCGCTGTAATCCATAACATGACCTAATTCGTGTCCTAACCAACCAACGATAACATCTGAAGGGATGTCGTTTATGGTAAAAGCTTCGTTTTCAATCTGTATTTCTCTGCTAATTAGTATAATATACTCCCGGTTTTTACTTCGCTTAAAAAAGCTAGTCCAAGTAGGTTGCGCCTGCATTGTAGATTTTTTAATACGGTCTTTAAACTTAAAGGTTATTGGCGTGTCTTTTAATTCAGGATAATAAGAAAGGGCGATTAAGGCTTCTTTTTTAATAATTTCAGGAATTGTCTTGTTTTCGGGAATACTGTCTTGCGTTGGCATCATATTAATTGAAAAGTACAAAATTGGTAAAAACAGTTGTGTTAATAAGGTCATAAACTATGTTGTAAGTCATTTCGACGATAGGAGAAATCACATCCTGCTTGCCGGGTTTTAATTTTCATTTTTATTCTTTTAGAGATTGTCATATCACTTGATTGTTTAGACTTTCCCATTTAGGATTAAAACCTTTAATCAATTTGTTTTTCTTCTCTCGTCGCCATTTTTTCAGTTCTTTTTCTCTTGCGATTGCATCTCTTGAGGATTCAAAACCTTCATAATACACTAGATAGTAGCAGTTGTATTTTTCTGCAAACGACTTCCCGCCGTTTTGACTGTCAAAATAATATTGGGAGATCCTTCGCTGAATATTATTAGTTACACCAATGTAAAGTGTTGTCCTGTAAATGTTGGTTACTATATATACAAAATGATTGAATAGCACTCTTAAATATAACGATTTTCAATCACTTTGTCTATAAGGAGAAACCACACCCACTTTGTCAGGAATTGCTTTATAGATTCTACTTTTTTATTGAACCTATTCTGTCTACTCAGATGCGATTCCTCGTCGTTCCTTCTTCGGAATGACTAAACTTCTTCTAAGGATTTTTGCAGCACCTTAATCTTATCTCTCAACTTGGCAGCCATCATAAAATCTAACTCTTTTGCAGATTTCTCCATTGCTTTTCTAGTGTCACGGATTTTCTTTTCAATCTGTGATTTAGTTAGATAAGCATCTTCCGGTTCTGCGGCAGCTAAGGTGTCGGCTGTTTCAAAAGTGTAAGCTTCTTGTTTTGATTTTGCCAAAGTGTTTTCAAAAGACTTTTTAATTGCCGTTGGAGTAATGTTATGTTCTTTGTTATATGCTATTTGTTTTTCACGACGATATTCGGTTTCATCAATAGTACCTTGCATACTTTTGGTTATTTTATCAGCATACAGAATAGCTTTTCCGTTTATGTGTCTTGCTGCACGACCTACCGTTTGGGTAAGTGAACGTTTGCTACGTAAAAAACCTTCTTTGTCAGCATCCAAAATTGCTACTAAAGATACCTCTGGTAAATCCAGCCCTTCCCGTAATAAATTGACACCTACTAAGACATCAAATAATCCTAAACGTAAATCTTGCATAATCTCTACACGTTCTAATGTATCTACATCACTATGAATATAGCGACACCGTATTTGAACACGTGTTAGATATTTTGTTAACTCTTCGGCCATTCTTTTGGTAAGTGTGGTGACCAGTACCCGTTCATCTTTTTCAATGCGAAGTTGCATCTCTTCCAGTAAATCATCAATTTGATTTAAACTTGGGCGCACTTCAATAGGCGGATCCAACAATCCGGTGGGTCTAATAACTTGCTCAACATAAACTCCATCGGTTTTTTCCAATTCATAATCGGCTGGTGTTGCACTTACGTATATCACTTGGTTTTGTAACGCTTCAAACTCTTCAGCTTTTAAAGGACGGTTGTCCATAGCGGCCGGTAAGCGGAAACCATATTCAACCAAATTCTCTTTTCGACTGCGGTCACCACCATACATCGCTCCAACCTGTGGTATAGAAACGTGACTTTCATCTACAATCATTAAGTAATCATCTGGAAAATAATCTAATAAGCAGAACGGTCTCGTTCCTGGTAAGCGTCTATCTAAATAGCGAGAATAGTTTTCAATACCGCTACAATAGCCTAATTCGCGAATCATTTCCAAATCAAAATTGGTTCGTTCTTCTAAGCGTTTGGCTTCTAAGTGTTTTCCTATTTCTTTAAAATAATCAATCTGTTTTACCAGATCATCTTGAATTTCACGAATAGCTCCTTGTAATACATCTGGCGAAGTAACAAACATATTAGCAGGATAGATGTTCAAGCGTTCGTATTTCTCAATTACTTCATTCGTTTTCGGATCAAAAGCTTCAATTTCTTCAATTTCATCTCCAAAAAAATGAATTCGAAAAGCATCATCAGCATAACCCGGATACACATCTACGGTATCTCCTTTTATTCTGAAATTTCCGTTATGAAACTCTGCTTCGGTACGTGCGTATAAACTTTGTACCAAACTATGTAGTAGTTTAGTACGCGAAAGGGTCTGACCTTGCTGTAAACTGATTACGTTTTTCTGAAATTCAACAGGGTTACCAATACCATACAAGCATGAAACTGAAGCAACTACAATCACGTCTCGCCGTCCCGACAATAGGGAAGAGGTTGTGCTTAACCGAAGTTTTTCTATTTCTTCATTGATGGAAAGATCTTTTTCAATATACGTTCCGCTGCTGGGTATAAATGCTTCTGGTTGGTAGTAATCGTAATAGGAGACAAAATATTCTACTGCATTATTTGGAAAGAAGTTTTTAAACTCAGCATACAATTGTGCTGCTAGCGTTTTGTTGTGTGCTAATACCAAGGTTGGTTTCTGTACTTCTTCAACAACGTTGGCTACGGTAAAGGTTTTTCCACTCCCTGTAACACCGAGGAGGGTTTGATATCTTTCTTCGGAATTGAGGCCGTTCACCAATGATTTTATCGCTTCCGGTTGGTCACCAGTAGGCGTAAAATCTGATACTACTTTAAACTTCATAGGTTCTTTTTCAATGCGCTACAAAAATAACGAAAATGTAAGTAGTAACTTGTGAAAGAACTGTGAACGGCTGAAAGTATTTTAGTTATCGAAACTATATTTCAGAAAAATTATAAATCACGTTTTTTTAACAAAGCATAACTCCAATACACAAAAAGGAATGTCCAAACTAATACGATGGCAACGTTTAAAAAGGTGACATCATAGTTTTTAGTAAAGTTCTCTCCTAATTGAGTGGCGGCAGATTGTACGGCTCCCAAACGCGTCATAGGTTCCTTAATTAAATTACTCATCGCTTCCAAAGGGAAAAACTGTGAAATGTTTTCGGCGATGTTGGTTCCCTTAAAAAATTGCCATTTTAAAAGTCCGTACGCAATACTTTCAATAATCCACCAAACCACTAAAAAGCCGATGGCAAAAGCGGAGCGTTTTACTAATATCCCTAAGAACATACAAAAGGCAAAAAAACCGATTAATTTGATGAAATAGGCAAGTAAATATTCCATATCGCTAAAAATGATGCCCATTTCAGTATAATCTGAAAAACTAAGTCCTAAAATCAGCGAAACGATAAAGACAAATAGTGTAGAAATCAGCGCAAAACCGATTACTGTTATAAATTTTGAAAGAACAAATTCTTTTTTACTTAAACCGTCAATCAAGTTTTGTTTTAATGTCCGGTAACTATATTCATTGCTCATCATGGAAACGATGACGATTGCCAAGAATATTTTAAGAATTGCAGCGATATAGGTATTGAAATGCCAAATAAACGGAAAGTTAAAAATCCCTTGATCTGCCACTCTAAAATTTACACTTCCTAAGCTAAATTCTATCGAAGCGATTAATGCTATAAACGTAATTAATACGAAATAAATGATCGAAATTACCTTTGCGGAGCGGTTATATCTTAATTTTTGAAGTTCTATATTGAGAAGTCGTACCATGTCGGTTGGTTAGTTTAGGTTTTTAGTCAATTCAAGAAACTGCTCTTCTAGGCTTTCTTTTCGTTTTACTAAGTGCGATAGAATGATTCCTTTTTGCTGAAGATCCTTGTTCAATGTGGAGGCATCCATCGGTTGTTCTAAATAGGCAACAAGTGTGTCGCCTTCTTTTTTTATTTTTCCGAAACCAGCGTGATTTTTCAACTCATTTTCCAAAACAGTCATATCGCCTGCTTGAAGAATAAAAAAGCCGTGACTGGCGTTCATTTCATCAACAGTACCCGTGTACAAACTTTCTCCTTTCCGAAGAATTACAACATGTGAACATACTTTTTCAACTTCATCTAGTAGGTGAGAAGCCAAAAGAATCGTTGTTCCTTCCGAAGCAATTTTTTTAATAATTTCCCGTATTTGATGAATTCCTTGTGGGTCCAAGCCGTTTGTGGGTTCATCTAATATTAATATTTCAGGATCATTTAATAGTGCTGAGGCAATAGCTAAACGTTGTTTCATTCCTAATGAAAACGTTCTAAATTTGCTGTCTTTTCTATCAAGTAATCCTACAACCTCTAGTTTTTCTTCAATTTTTGAAGTAGAAACGTCTTTAATTTTACAAACTAAAGCTAAGTTTTGTGCCGCGGTCATATACGGGTAAAAGTTGGGGTGCTCGATAATAGCGCCTACTTTTTTTAACGCGTTGTGAGTAGAATCTATGCCATCAAACCAATGGTAACTACCGTTAGTTTTATTAACAACATTCAGGACAATGCCTAAAGTGGTAGATTTTCCGCTGCCATTTGGTCCTAAAATTCCGTATACATTTCCTTTTTCAATGGTAAAAGAAAGGTTTTTTACGGCGGTGATGGGACCAAATTTTTTGGTGAGATTATCAATAGTAAGTATGGGTTCCAAAGAATTGTGTTTTTTGGGTTAGCTATCTATACGACGAATGTACTGAAGATTTGTTACAATTAGAAAAAAGAAAAGCAGCATTCGAAAATGAATACTGCTTTGTATTTGTTGCAACACAGCGGTTTTTATGACTTTTCTTCTTTGTTGAAATAAACCAAATAATAATACATCTGTTTTTCTTCGTCCCAACCTTTTTCCACAAAGCGTTCTGCACTGTCCGGGTTGATAAAATCCATTTTTATCTGAATGTTAGTATCTAGATTAATTACATTTTTAATCTTTTTACGTGCGGCGCTGACTGCAGTATTAGCAATAGGAAAGGTAGTTAGGTCTTCAATTTTATATTTTGGTGCTTTTTCTGTTTTGTAATGATTAAATTCAGGCACTAATGCAGGGTTGTCAATCACTTCGTTAACAAAAGAACTTTCTTCAAAATTATCGTTTTTTGCAAAGTGATTTACCGCACGGTTCATAAACATAACTTCTTGTTGTTTATCTTCCGCCGGAAGTACTACATCTTTCGCAAAATCTTGACAGAACTTTAAATACTTTTTGGTGAAGAAGTTTTCATCTTCAAATGCTTCGACCCCTAAAAAGCTTTCCACCCAATAACGGGCATCATAACGGTTACTATCAATAGAAAGCACTTTGTAACCTTCTTCCTTTTTTACATTGAAAATGAGTGCGCCTTTATCCAGCTTTTTCAAGTTGACCCCTTGTTGAAGGATAGCATCCAATTGGTCGCCTTGCTCAGCAAATTGAAGGAAATCTTGCTTAATTTCAGATTTGAAAATACCGATACCATCTACTTTTATATTATCAATCTGCAAACCTTCAAGGTAGGCTACATACACTTCACCATTTTTAATATGCGGGTGCATGGACTGATCAAAA
This sequence comes from uncultured Marixanthomonas sp., assembly GCF_963974425.1. Classification (NCBI taxonomy): domain Bacteria; kingdom Pseudomonadati; phylum Bacteroidota; class Flavobacteriia; order Flavobacteriales; family Flavobacteriaceae; genus Marixanthomonas; species uncultured Marixanthomonas sp. The sequence continues at coordinate 11,445 of NZ_CAXBCK010000019.1, read as the reverse complement.
AGATGTTTGGTTATTTTTTTACTATGCTCATGAATGCTTTCTGGATTATCAAAAATTGCAGAAATAGTATTGTATAAATCGTGAAATTCCAAATCGGTTTCATGACGAAACTGAAAATAGTTCTCTTCTTTATCACGAAATGGTTTTAGAAAAAACTCTTTTAACAAAGGTCTAATCTCATCATCCATTTTGTAAGGAGCCGAAGAAAGAAAAATACCTTCATTGCGGCTTTTATTTCCTACCCTATGAATAGAAAGGGAGGCGGTATGTGCAGCGTATAAGTTGATCATTTGAAATGTAAAATCTAAAGGTTAAATTAACTGAAAATTGAAACGTTTAAAGCTACTGTAAAAAGCTGAGAATTTGAATTAAATTAGTTCCAGTTTTCGTCAAAATCAAGCGTATCATAATCTTCTGGATCAAGATCCATTACGTCTTCATCTTCTTCAGAAAAAGCATCGTCAATATCTTCTATAATAAATTCACGTTCGGGAGCTATTGCAGGTATTTGGCCTTCCACGTACATCAAGTTTGGATAGCTTTGACCATCTTCTGGCTCGACAATATCTGCCAATTCTACCATAAAAGTCCACATATTGAGGTAGTCGTATATGTAAAGCAATCGAGTTTGTTCTCTCCAAACAGTATCTTCCAGCCTATTTTCACTCATTACCCGAACAGCTCCGGGTTTGTCATCCATATCGAACAGAGCGATTTCTTCACCTTGTTCCCATTTCTCATTGCTTACATAAAAAGACGCCATTTCTTGCCCTTCAAAACCAAAGGATTGCAAGATTACATTATGAAGGTCTTCTAGGTTGTCTGAAGCTTCAATTTCAATGTCTCTAAAAACATCTTCATCTGTATCAAGAATGACTCTAAAACGGTACACCATAACTAAAAATTTTAGGGCGCAAAGATACGAACTATTCCACTTTTCAGAAGAAGAAAAACCCGTTAAATCTTTGTTGTTTTTAACCTAAAATTTAAACCTGTCTAGTAATAAAATCTGGTCGATGTCTTTTCCAGGCTTGTAGTACAACATAGAATTGATATCCAAAAAGTAAAGAAGCAATCACTAAATGGAGTGGTTGGGATAAGAATGGGAAGTCAAAATAATACATACCAATGCCTGTCGCGGCTTCTAGGATCACCAAAAAGAAAACCATGTTTATTTTTCTTAAACCGTAGCTATGTTTTTTATTGAAAAACCACAACGCTAGGTTGACCAAGAATATTAAAATAGAAAAGGAGCGGTGTATGTAAAAATATATATCTGGATTATCGAGCCAAAGCGATTTAGCTTGATATCCTACTATATCTATTTGTTCATCTACAAATTGACGCACTTGTGTGCCGGTTACAACTTGTATTATGGTGAGTATAAGAGCAAATATTAATAAGTTTATATATCCTCTTGATATTGAGAATGTGCGTAATTTAGGTCTTGAATAGTACAACAAATAGAGTAAAACGGCCAAAATAACCAAGGCCATAACCATATGGATAGTAATACGTATTGGTGATAGAACGGAGTAAACCACAGTGGCGCCTAACCAAGCTTGAAAGCCTAGCAGTAAGACACTTACCCAAGAAAGGAGGGTGATACGCTTGCTGTATTTCCATTGGCTGAATGAAAACAAAGCCATAATAAAAACCGCTATACCAGATAACGCACCAAATAACCGGTTTACATATTCAATCCAGGTGTGCCAAACGTTGAAAGTAGCGTAATCGTGTTTGGTATAGAGATTCCAGTTGTTTTCTGAAAAAGCTTCGCCTGTTTTAAAATCTTTGGCAGCTACTTGTAACGTTTCATCTTTTATAATTACTTGTCCTTTTTTAAAGCTGCGTTGTGGTTGCCATTCTAGTTCTGTAACATCAGTAGGAGGGACGTAGTATCCAAAGCATTTAGGCCAATCGGGACAACCCATTCCCGAGCCTGTCATCCGCACCATAGCGCCTGCAATAATTACTAGATAAACAGCAATCAGTGCTATTTTTACCCACTTTCTATACATTATTTAACGGGAGTTAATTTCAATTCTTCGCCTTTTTTCAACATAAACTTTTTTGCAGCATCATATTCGTTTGGTATGTCGCCTTCCAAAATAGCTTCTTTTATTGCATCTTTAATAATACCAATTTCTCGAGAAGGCTTTAATCCAAAGGTATTCATAATTTCTTCACCAGATACGGGTGGTTGAAAATTTCTAACGTGATCCCGTTCTTCTACCTCTTGAATTTTATCACGAACCTTTTGAAAATTATTGTGGTATTTTTTAAACTTCTTCGGGTTTTTAGTGGTGATGTCCGCCTCGCAAAGCGTCATTAAATCTTCTACATAATCGCCAGCATCAAATATCAACCGTCTAACAGCGCTATCGGTTACATCGGTCGCCAAAACGATAGGACGGGAGCTCATAAAAACCATTTTCTGAACAAATTTCATCTTATCGTTCAGTGGCATTTTCATGCGTTTAAAAAGTTTATAGACCATTTTGGAGCCTACAAATTCGTGTGCATGGAACGTCCAACCAACTTTTTTGTCAAACTTTTTTGTGGGAGCTTTACCAATGTCATGTAACAAGGCGGCCCAGCGTAACCAAAGATTGTCAGTTGTTCTTGAAATATTATCGACCACTTCAAGTGTATGCCAAAAGTTGTCTTTATGGCGTTGTCCTTCTTTTTCATCAATTCCTTCTAAGGCGACTAATTCGGGGAAAATAAATGGTAACAACCCAGTTTTATGAAGCAAGGCAAATCCTTTGGAAGGCTTATCGGCCAACAATATTTTATTTATTTCGTCAATAATCCGTTCTTTTGAAATAATCTTGATTCGCTTTGCATTTTTAGTAATGGATTGCAACGATTCTTTTTCAATAAGAAAATCAAGTTGCGTAGCAAAACGAATGGCTCGTAACATACGTAATGGATCGTCACTATACGTAATGTCTGGCTCTAATGGAGTTTTGATTATTTTTTTCTCAAGATCTGCTATGCCATTGAAAGGGTCTAATAACTCACCAAAGTTTTTGTCATTTAAACTTAAAGCCAAAGCGTTGATAGTAAAATCACGTCGGTTTTGATCGTCTTGCAATGTTCCGTCTTCCACTGCGGGATTGCGGCTTTCTTCAGAATAGGATTCTTTACGAGCGCCAACAAATTCCAGTTCAATTCCACCGGTTTTTAGCATCGCAGTACCATAGGTTTTAAAAACAGAGACTTTTGGTTTTCCGGGAAGCAACTTAGAAACCTCTTTAGCCAATTCAATACCGCTACCAACGGCTACAATATCTATATCTTTTGCTTCGCCGCGGTCTAAAATATAATCGCGTACAAATCCGCCAATAACATAGCTTTCTGTTTTTAAGTTGCTAGCAGCTTTAGATACAGTTTTAAATATAGGATGTTGTAACGCGTTAGGGTATTTTGGCATTTTTGTTTAAAGTGTTTTTAAGCTAATCTTAGTTTAATTGCGAATAACCTTTACAGTACCATCATTCTTTAGCTTAATGATAGCCGATGGTTGTGCCGTTTGTTTAGATAGAGGCAAATTTACCACATAGTCTACGCCTTCCAAAATTTCGGGAGCAATGGCCTTAAAATTTAACGGGGTTTTAACACCACTTATATTTGCCGAGGTAGAAACGATGGGTCTTCTAAATTTTCGGATGAGTTGTTTACAAAAATCATCTTGTACCACCCGTATTGCCAACGAATTGTCATCTGCAATTAAATTTTCAGCCACTCGAATGGGATCGTCATAGATTATGGTGGTTGGTTTTGCCGCATATCTTAATATATCGTAAGCTACTTCTGGCACATCTTCTACAAATTCATTCAGCATTTTAAAATCGTGTACCAAACAAATTAACGATTTACTCTCATCGCGTTGTTTTAATTTAAAAACCTTTTCAATGGCTTCAGAATTGGTAGCATCGCAGCCAATACCCCAAACGGTATCGGTAGGGTAGAGAATGAGTCCACCACGTTTTAAAACGGCTATGGTATTGTTTATTTCTTCGCGCATAAGTTAAATTTTGGTTTCAGGTTATAGTTCCTTATAAACATCAATATATTGTTTTGCAGCTTTTTCCCAACTGAATTTTGCTGCTTGGGCTTTTAATTTTAGACTTTTCTTTTCTGGGTTCGATTTATAATCATCTAATGCTTTTTGTACAATCTTAGCCATATATTCGGCATCATAATGATTCCAATAACTAGCTACATCTCCGCCAACTTCTGGAAGCGATGTTTTGTTTGAAATAATAACTGGAACGCCAAAGGTCATGGCCTCTACTACCGGAAGTCCAAATCCTTCAGCAAGGGACGGATGTAAGAGTGCAGATGCATTACTGTACAAGGTTATCTTTTCTTTTTCTGAAACAGTTCCTTTTATAATAATACGATCGCTTACTTGGTGTTTTTTGGCAAGTGCTTCTATTTTCTCTTTTTGCTTTTTGGAACAGCGACCCACAAAAATTAAACGCGTTTCAGAATTTAAAAACTGAAGCATCGGGATTAGGCTTTCCTGATTTTTATAGCCTCTAAACTCACCGATAGAAAGCAAATATGGGAAATTATATTTTTCACTTTTAATAGCCGAAATTCCCTCACATGGGTTGCCATTGTAAATTACATATTCTTTTACATGGTTTGGGATATCAAATTTCTCCTGAATGTTATTTTTTGTGAATTCTGAAATATATACTAACCCGCTAGCTTTATTTATTTTAGATTGTAAGCTATCAAATCGATCTTTTATTTGATGATGTGGACGGTCAAAGAGCGTAAATAAGGCGTCGTGAATGGTGAAAAGTAATTTTGAATTGTTGTTGTCATGAGGCTCAACTTTGCTTAGATGGGTTACGCTATGCCAAACATCATACTCTTTTTTAAAGGAAAAGTAGCGATGGAAGTCAAAAGAAGTTTTGTGTTTTATTTGCTTACCAAACCGATTCTTAAACTTAAAAGGAGCGTAGTAGGTCAAGTTTATATCTTCATGAGGCTGTTCTGCCATTTTTTCACCTAAGTGCAGTGAAAACTGCCCAAACCCTTTGTTAAGGTTTTTCAGGTAATGGAAATCGATAAAAATGTTTTTTTGAAGATTAGTAGTTTTCAAAAGAGACGGTTTTTGTGTTTTACTTTTTAACACTTAAAATAGATTCGTAATACTTAATAGATTTTTCAACCAATAATTCTTGTGTAAAATTAGCAAGAACTTTTTTTCTAGCATTTAATTTTAGCGTTTTATAGTTATCTGGATTTTTAAAAACTTGATCTATATGTTTTATAAACTCCTCTTTATTATGGGCAATTAATCCATCATCTTTATGCGTTATAATTTCTTCGGCAACAGGAATATTAAAAACTATTGTTGGCTTTTCCATAGCCATAGCCTCTACAATAGTAAATCCAAACGTTTCGCCTCTTGATGGTACAGCAATTACTGAAGCCTGAGATAATTTTTCTGGAATTTTCTCTAACACTAAAGGTCCATAATACGTTGTGTTTTTTATTGCTTTTTTAGATAAAATATCATCTTTTAAGAAGTTAAAATACGTCTCGTTTTTACCGATTAAATGTAAAGTAGCAGTAGGGTGTTTTTCTACAATTACATTAAAAATTTGAGCTAACCTGTCTACCCCCTTTGCTTTTGATAGCGTTCCGAAATAAAAAATGGATTTTTCAATTGTATCAACACTATAGTTAGGGGTAAATAGTTGTGTATTAATACCATTTTGAATTACAGTATCTACGGAAACATTATAATAATCTTTTATAAAATCTGCTGAAAAATAAGAGTTAGCTATGGTGTAAGGTGTGGCTTCCAAAGCTTTTTTTTCCATTTTAATTTTAAGGTGGTTATCTGTGTCACCTAAATATTGCTCCCAAAAACCTCTTGATCCATGATACCTAGTTACTAAGGGTATAGTGTTTTGCCAAAAAGCGGTATAACCACTAAACGTAAAAGACTGAATAACGTCTATATTTTGTTCTGTTGCATATTTATGTAATTTTTTCGCAAGGTATTTTCGTTCTTTTTCAACAAAATATTTTGAGGTCTTTTTAAACCCTAATTTAGAAGAAACAGATCTTGATAATTCTGCTAAAGGATATTGTTTAAAATACTTTTTGAAAAAAACTATTGTAGCTTCATCATCTATAATCTTGAAACTTTTTTTTGAAAATCCATAAATAAAAACGGTATGACCTCGCTTTGTTAGCTCAGAAGTCATAATTTTAAAAAATGTACCTACGCCTCCTGCGGGAGGCAAATCTTTATGAGAATATTCATTAGTAAAAAATAGAATTCTCATATTTATTTAATTATTTCGGCTAACTCACTATACATTTTTTCTGCAATTACATCTTTAGTAAAATTATCTACCAAATATTGATATCCATTTTTCTTAAATTTTTCTTGCAGCGCTATATCATTCAGAAGTTGCATTGTTTTTTCGGCAAAACTTCTTGGATTTCCCACTTCAGCTAACAAACCGGTTTCATTTTCTACAATTACTTCGGGTATTCCGCCGGCATTTGCAGCTACAATGGGCACTTTACAGGCATACGATTCTAATAAAACGCCTCCCGTAGGCTCATTGTTAGAGGTAAACAAAAATAGATCGAATTCAGGTAAAATCTGTGGTATATCTTTCCTAAAACCTGCAAAAATAATGTGATCGGTCAATCCTTTTTCTTCAACGTACTGTCTTATTTCAGTTTCTAGTTTCCCTTTACCAACTAAAATAAATTTAGCTTTCAATTTCTCTTCTTTAACTAATATTTCAACTGTATCTACCCAGGTATAATGGTCTTTAAAGCCTGTGAATTCGGCGATATTTCCTATAATTTTATAATCCTCAGGTATGTTAAATTCTTTATGCAGTAAACCAGTTTTTTCTTTTTTGGGGAATTTTTCCACATCGGTTACACTTCCTACCACACTCAGTCTGCTATGGTCTTTCACTGCATATTTCAGCACTTCTACCACGGGGTGCGACACACAAATTATTTTTTTAATGCCTTTGTAATTGTATTTCCATTTTCTGAAAAAATTGGTGTCCACCCGTTTTATAAGCGTCCGGCAAAGTGCCATTGGGGTTTTCATTCCGTAAAACAAAGAAGCGAGAACGGCCAAGGTATGCGATTGGCTGTTGTGTATAAAAACTACATCAGCGTTCTTTTCTTCAGAAATGTTTTTCAACGATTTAGCAAACTTCAAATCGTATTCACCGTTAAACTCCAGCCCAATCACTTGCATGTTTTTTTGTGATGCAATTTTATATACTTCAGAATCTTTAGGGCAAACAATCCATTGATCTTCCACGTAACCCAAGTCTCTAAATGCTTCATAGAGATATATAATTTTTTGTTCGTGGCCGCGCCAAACTTGCGAAGCGGTTACTTGGATTAATCTCATGAATTTGTTTGTTGAGGTTTAGTTTTCTGCAAAATAACCATAATAATTAAACATAGCTTTCTTCTAATTCAAATTGTATCTTTGAAAAATGAAAAAAGCGTTTTCTGAAAAATACAAATCGAAAGAAAAAGAGGTGCTGAGCATCCTCAATTCGTTTGAAAATAATGGTGAATCTGTAGGAAAAGGAGATAGAAATGTTATCAAGATTTTTCCGTTAGGGGAGCAGGAAATCAACATTAAATCGTTTAAAGTTCCAAATCTAATTAATAAGGTTGTTTATAATTTTTTCAGAAAATCGAAAGCTGAACGGTCTTTTTTAAACGCATCTTATTTGTTAAGTAACAATATAGGAACACCATATCCTGTTGCTTTTATGGAAGAAAGTAATCCTTTGTTCTTCGGAAAAAGTTATTATATAAGTGAACACCAAGATGTAGATTTAACCTACCGCGAATTGGTGGAAAATGCAAACTATCCTGATCGTGAGAACATATTACGGCAGTTTACCGCTTTTACCCATAAATTGCATGAAAACCGAATTCTTTTTAAAGATCACTCTCCAGGAAATACATTGATAAAAAAAGAAGAAAATGGATATCAATTCTATTTGGTAGATTTAAATAGGATGGATTTTAAAGACCTTTCTTTTCAAGAACGAATTAAAAACTTTTCAAGATTATCACCTCATAAAGAAATGGTGGCAATAATGAGTGATGAATATGCAAAAATTACAGGTAAACCCTACGGTAAGGTGTTTGGTTTAATGTGGGGATTGACTGAAAAATTTCAAATGAAGTTCCACCGTAAACGCGAATTAAAGAAAAAACTAAAGCTGAAATAGTTACGATTTTCTATCAAAAATCTTATTGATTTTATATTTTCTGAAAAGGGATAACTTCCTTTTTTTCGGTACGCCGTATTTTTCAATATATTCTTCAATGGTTTTCACCATTCTTTCTGAAGATTTTCCGTCAGTATAAGGATGGTATTCAGCAATTACCTTTGCACGTTTTTTGGCAAATGGATCGGTTGTAAGGTTTTCTGAAACGGCTTTCTGTAATTCTCCTTTTTCAGTATGATTGTCCCATTGTATGTCTTCATTAATATTTCCAAAGGTGATAACGGGTTTATTTAGCAATAAAAATTCGTAAATTACTGAAGAAGTATCGCTTATTAACAAGTCTGCCGTTAAAAATTGCGAAATGATATCACGACCTTCTTTAAAATAAACGGTATCATATGTAGCCGCAAGATTTTTATAAGCCTCAATGAATTTTGAGGCCATTAAATCATGAAACTTAATATTGATTACATAATCGCCTTGTTGTGCTAATTGTTCTATTTCAGGCTCTAAAACCTCTGAAGAAGTTAGGGAAGGCGAGAAGGTAGGCGCATATAATAAAACGTACTTGGCATTATGTTTTTTGAGCAGATCCTCTTTTTCTGAAAGAATTTCTTGATTATTTTGAGCATATGGATCCAATTTTGACCAACCAGTTTCTATGACATCAAAATTTTTAAAACGTGCTTTTAACTTGTTGAAACCTCTCGTAAAATAAGGTCCTTGCGTTAAATATAAATCAAAATAATGTCGAATGTGAAAGTGTGCTTTTTTTTCGCCTGCCAAACCGTGAAAAATCTGAACTTTTAACCCTTGTAAATAGTGTGGCACTTCATTGCCAGGCGCAATAATAGCATCGCTTTTAAAAGCTTCTAATTCAGAAATACTTTGTGTTACAGGTTCATTGGTAAAGGGAAAAAGTTTTGCAAGTTTTGGAGTGATAAACCAAATATATTCATGAGCTTGTTCCTGTAAAACCTTTTTTATGGGTTTCATAATTTCAAAAGCATAGGCATTTTGACAGAACAAAATCACTTTCATAGGTTACAGAAATTTATTTACGTTGTCTAAATCTTCTTGAAAATCTATTTCCATACAGTTAAATGCTGAAATATCTACGGCTTTTACTTTCGCATTGTCTTTTTCAATGAGCAGTTCGAGCCCACGTTCAAAGTAATCGTTATTATGACATTCTTCTAGTCTCAAAATATACTCTGAAAGATTGTTTTTTGAAATAAAGTTAACGCCAACCGCTTCGCCCAAACCGTTTTTAACTTCTTTTGAAAGTTGATTTATATAGCCATTTTCTAATGTATATTTTACTTCCTCATCGCCAACTGAATTTGTATTTACAGCTACAAATGAAGTGTCTTCATCAATATGGGGTTGTAGGTTTTCTAGTAATTTTTCATCAAAAACAACATCACCATTAAACCAAAGTACACTCTCTCCTTTGCATTTTTTTAAAGCTCGTACAAGACTTTTTGCTGTGTTGGTTTGATCAAAATACGGATTGTAAACATAAGCCAATTGCGGAAAATTTTCCATAATGCTGTTTTTTTTGAACCCAACAACTACGTAAACATCGTGTTCAGAAAAGTATTTGTCTATGTTTTCAAGCATCATTTGCATAATGCTTTTTCCATTTTTTAGTGGTGTAAGCGGTTTAGGAAACGGGTTGCCCAATCTGGAGCCAATTCCTGCAGCAAGGATTACGATTTTCATTTATTTATTGGAGTTGTTTTTAATGATCTGTTTTAGTTTTAAATACTTTAAGAAAGTAGTGTAGGCGCTAAAGGTACAAATTATTAAACCATTGAAACCGTCTAGGAAACCTAGGCGTAAAATATAGGCTTTAAAAAAGGTCCAAGCTGGTTTTACTAAAATCTCAAATATACCCGATTTTCTGCCTAGTTTATAATATTCCCTTGCCGCAATAGAAGAGAATTTGTGTACTTTCAAGCTATGTTCTTCATAGCTGGTATGTACCCAGTGTAAAATACTGCCATCTAATTTTCCTTTCTTAGAGTTGGGCTGCATTTGTATGGTGTCGTGTGGGTTAATACCACCCCAACGGGCTTTATTGCGGTCAAAAACACGGAGTTTTCTATCAGGATACCAATCTGAATGATAAATCCATTGTCCACAATAATTATTGAACCGTTTGGCATAATAGCCGTCTTTTTCCCAGTTATTTTTTAATCGTAATATGGCAGCTTGCAGCTCTTTGTTTAAAGCTTCATCGGCATCAAGAGAAATAATCTTATCATATTTTGCAGCATCGATTGCTGAGTTTTTCTGCTGAATATGTCCTTCAAATTTCTGCTGAATAAACCGAACCGGATATTTTTTGCAAATAGCTTCAGTAGCATCGGTACTGAAAGAGTCTAGTATAACAATATCATCAGCTATCGGAAGCAGCGATTCAATACATCGGGCAATTTTACTTTCTTCGTTTAACGTGATTACTGTGGCCGAAAAACGTTTAGCTTCAGGATATAAATTTTCGCCGGTAAGAAACTCATGTAATTTTGGAATGATGAGTTCCGGTTTAAAAAAATCATAACTTTTCTGTCCCTTAGCACGTGCGCCTTTTTTATTTGAAAAATGAGGTTTGTAATCAATATAGTCATATAAATGTACCGAAGCATGATTCTTTCGGTCTTCAAAAATATTCCACGCTTCTTTTTTAATCCAAGGACAGAATATAGAAAAAGTTTTTACACCCAGTGCTTTTGCCATATTTATAGCGCCGCCTTCGTTGCCTATCAATGCATCACAATGGTGGGTAAGCGCCATAAATTCACGAAGGGTTTTTCCGTAAAGCTCCAAAAAGATATGCTGTTGTGTTTTTGGACTACATAAATTATACAGCTCTTCTACCTTTGGTCTTTGACTAGGAATATAATTGAAAAGCAATTGCCCGTTGGTTTGTTTCACGATATAATCCAAGAGTTTTGCCATAAAAGGAAGCGGATAGGTTTTAAACTCGTTGCTTCCCAAGGCGCTAATCATAAATAGTTGTTTTGAAGTATCTATTTCATGCTTTTGTAGAATTTTTTCCGCATTGCTTATCTCACTATCAGTTAAGTATATTTTTGGTTTACAATTTTGTTCAATCTCTTTAATAATAGGAGATAGTTCTTCTTTAATAACATTACGAACCTCTTCTCTA
>NZ_CAXBCK010000018.1:0-65000 GCF_963974425.1 uncultured Marixanthomonas sp. | reverse complement strand
CGTCCATTGTTATTTGACGTTCTTCCATTACTTCAAATAACGCCGCTTGGGTTTTAGCTGGCGCACGGTTTATTTCGTCAATTAATACAATGTTTGAAAAAACGGGCCCTTTTTTAAACTCAAATTCTGACGATTTCATATTTAAAACCGAAGTTCCCAGTACATCGCTCGGCATGAGGTCTGGTGTAAATTGAATACGACTAAAATCAGTTTTCAACGTTTTGGCGAACAGTTTTGCTGTGATAGTTTTGGCAATTCCGGGCACGCCTTCAATAAGTACATGGCCATTTGCCAGTAGGCTTACGATAAGCAATTCTACGAAATCCTGTTGACCAATTATTATTTTACCAAGTTGTTGTTTTATACTTTCAACGGCTTCTTGAAGTTCCTGTAACGGAATTCTATTATTAAAATGAAGTTCGTCGTTATTGTTTTCAGGGTTTTCCATTTGCTTTGGTTTTAAATACTTGTATGTCGTTATATAGTTTTTGTAACTCTTCTTTGCTAGTATCGTGCTGGTTGTTCACTTTATCGATAAAAGTAAACAGTTTTTTAGTGTCTTCAATCGTATTACCTGTTTTACCAGCTACAGCTGTAAAAAAGCGGCTGTTTTGTTGTTCGGTAGGTGTTCTTAGCTGGATGCGGATGTATTCAAAAAAGAGAACGATTTGTTTTTTGGCTACGCTGTGATAATCTTTTTTGTCCAAGTACATGCCCGAAATGGTACGGGTATATTCGTAGGTTCTATTTTTTGGCGGTTCCACAATCGGGATGTGGCGCTGTTTGCGTTTGCCTTCAAAAAGGACAAACAACAAAACTCCAATGAGCACCGTGTAATAGGCCCATTTTAGGTATTTATTACCCAATAAAATATGCAAGGGTGAAACGTTTATGTGCTTTCCCGTTTTGTACTCTTTATCCCATAACAATTGTTGGTCTTTAGGAAGATAAGACAGTGCATTTTTTGTGTAGGTTGCGTAGTTTTCAGTCAACAGAAAATAATTGGAAAATGCTTCCGGTTGTAAATGCAGGTAAAAAGAACCTTTGCCAACTGGGGCTTTTATAAAATTAGGCAGCGAATCCTGTATGTTTTTTTGATCATTAAATACTTCGGAAAAACCTAAAACCGTTTGATTGAGCGTATCGATTTTACTGAAGGTTTTTATAGTAAAATTCCGTTTAATATGATACGGTTTTTGAGTAGCTAATTTTTTGTGGGTCAAGTTTAAAAGCGGCTCAGACTTGATATTACTTGTCAAATAATTGGTCTGGGTTTCTACTTGTAAAGTATCCAAAAGGGTATTACCCATCGAATTGGCACTAATAAAAACTGTGTTGCCTTTTTCTGTCCATTGGTATAGTTTATCCAGCTCGGCTTCATCAAAACCAATGGAATTATTTATAAATAGGTAGGTGCCTTGTAAGGTAGTGTCCTGCAGAACTTCGTAAGGTGGACGGTCTATTTCAGTCAGGTTTTCGTTGAAATTTTGTTCCAATACATCATACAATACAACGGTGCCGAGTGGAATTTCGTCTTGGTTGTTATAACTAGGAAACCAGCTTACTGGTGGGGGTTTGGTAGCTTCCATATATACCATTCCGGCCAGCAGCAGCAGGAAGACACCCAAAAATATTTTTTGAAGTTTAGTCATGGGTGTTGGGTATTTGTTGTTCTAGTTCCTGAAAGGTTCTTTGTGCTTTTTGGTAATCAGTTTCAGTTACAGTAAAATTCCCGTACCAGATATAATCATACAGGTTCGTAGCTTTTTTAAATGGTAAAATAATTGTATCTGAAGTTATTTCAGCAATATAATCGGTGTTGGTTTTATCAAATTCATAGTCTATTAATTCGGCATCGGTCAATTTTTTTAAAATCAATAGATAATAATAGCGGACAGCCAAACGGTATTCTTTACTTTGCAATGCTTTTTCAATGAGTTCTCGAATGTTTTTGGATCGGATAATTTCTTCTTCTTCAGAAAAAAACACGTCAGGTTTTTCTTTGCCTTTAAGGAAACTCGCACCTGGATTCAGTTTAAAGAACAGCCAGACTACAAACGCTACAATACCACCAATAATTAGATAGGGCAGGATTTTAATTAGAAAAGCGAAAAAAGAATTGTATTGCAAGTCGCCTAAGAGCCAATTCCAAAAGCTATTCCAAATGTTGCCTAACCAGTTTTTAAATTGTTGCCACCAATTTTCTTCATCGTCTTTTTCAGAATAATCAAAAGCGGGATTGTTCTTATATCCTTCAATGGTTTCTTCATCAACTTGTAAAGGGGAAACATCGCTTTTGGTATCATAGCGGATTATTTCTTGTTTTTCCACAGTTGTGCTGTCCTGCGGAAATCCTTCAGCAAAACAAAACAAAAAGAAGAATATAAAAAGAAATTTATGCATTAAAATCGTCGCGTTTACCAAGGGTTTCAATGGTTTCCATAGCTCCAGTAAAGTTTTTGCGTTCATTTAGGTTAAAATAAACCAAAGCGGTGCTGATGATAATCAAGGCATATAACAGATATTGACCAATCATTCCTAAAACGTTGAGAGCAACATAGATCCAATCAAACATATCGGCTGGATTAGCGGTTGCTTCCTGGCTAATAGTAAAAATGTTTATAAATGAATAAATAATGCCTGGCAGGCTAAAAATAATGGTGATCATGTAATATAGAATGAGAATAACGAGGTAGGTTGCAAACGTAATCCACCATTCGCCTTTAATAAGCTCAAAACTGTAGCTGATAGAGTCGGTTGTGTTTCGGTTTTCAAATACGTGAATGGCATAGGTTGTGGCTAAGATGGTACCAAAGTAGATACCAGGTATTACACAAAGTATAAAACCAATACCGCTAATTAACCCCACCAAAAAGCTAATTCCTAATAAGCTCCAGAAGCTTTGGCGAACACCAGCTGTTACTTCTTCTTTGATGGCGTTTCCGTCATTTTTTATGTAAGACTTTATGTACTGTAAAACCGTACCGTACATTAAGGCGTAAAAAGCTACTCCCGAAATAAGCATTAAAAAAAATGCAAGTACTATGTCTAACCCAAAAACCTCCGTAGATGCTCCAACAGCAAGTAAATCAAAACTGCCCATAGTTACTTGCATATAATAGATATAGGCGAGTAAAACGATAAGAAGGGCAGGACCAGCTATTTTTAATATCAAACCCAATAAAGTTTTTCCTTCCAAACGGACAAATTTGAAGGTGTCGGTTAATATACTTCCCAGCTCGCGCTGTTTTTTAAAGTTCACGTAATCGTTCTTCATGTTTTCGTTTTAATTTAATGGGGTAAATAACGTAATAAAATATGATAAGGCTTAGCGAGCCGCCAATTATTAAAATAGCGAGCCAGTCTGGCATTTCGGTATGTCGGGTTACAAAACCTTCCAAAAACCCAGCAATGATAAAGAAGGGAATGGTGCTAATTAATATTTTAAGTCCATCTTTAGCGCCTTTAGCAAAGGATTGCAACCTTGTATATGTTCCAGGAAATAAAATACCATTGCCCATGACGAGACCGGCACAAGAGGCAATGATGATTACCGATATTTCAATTGTTCCATGAATCCAGATGGTGCGGGCTGATTCCCAAAGCAGTCCTTGATCGTAAAAAAAGTATTGAAACGAACCTAACATAACAGCGTTTCGCATTACGATAAATAAGGTGCCAAGGCTCAAAAATACTCCAAGGGAAAAGGCAAATAACGCTACGCGGATGTTATTGATGGTAATACCCAGAAACATATCTGTGGATTCCATTTTCTTGTAAACAGCCATAGGATCACCGTTTTCAATATTTTCTAAGGTCATATTTACGTATCCATTGCCAAGAATAAGGCGTACAAAGTCTGAATCGGTTGCTGCTGAATAAGCCCCAACCACTGCAAAAAGTGCAAACGTTATAAATGCGATTAATAACTGTTTATGGTGTTGTGCAAAAAACAGCGGAAACTCTTTAGTATAGAACGTAATAAAGCGTTTTCGTGACTCTCGTTTGGTTTTATATATTTTTTGATGTGCTAATACCGATAGGTTATTGAGGTACTGCGCCGTATTACTATTAGGGTAGAATGTCTGAGCGTAGCTAAGGTGATCGGTAACTTCTACGTACAAAGCACTTAGCTCGTCAGGATTAATTTGAATATTATTCCGAAGAACGCTTTCAAATTTTAACCATTTGTCTTTATTTTGCTTTGCAAATGCGGCCTCGCGCATGGGGTTGTGTATTTTCTTTCAAAGAAACAGTTTTCATGGATAAATTTCAAATAGAAACAGCGCAAAATGTAAATATTGTGCAGAATGTTGCCGGAGTAGGCGATCGCATATTGGCATTTTTAATCGATTCGGGAATCATGTTTATATATATCTTGCTGGCTTCTATTTTGTTCAGTTCACTTGATTTTTTTTCAGATTCGTTTTTGTTGGGAATGACAATTATGCTGCCTTTGTTATTATATCATTTGCTGTGGGAACAATTTTGGAACGGACAAAGTCCCGGAAAAGCTGTGATGAAAATACGTGTAGTAAAAGTTGACGGTTCTAAACCTGCCTTCTCAAACTATTTAATACGATGGCTATTGCGAGTAATTGATATCACTATTTTAAGTGGTGCTGTGGCTTTGGTGGTTATTCTATTTAATGGAAGGGGACAACGCTTGGGGGATTTAGCTGCTGCCACAACGGTGATTTCAGAAAAGAAAACTGTTTCGTTTGCACAAACTATATTGACGGATTTACCTGATAATTACAACCCTGTGTATCCACAAGTAACTATATTTACCGATGCTGAAATGCAAACCATTAAAAACATGTTTCAGCAAGCTAAATACAATGGGAACCACAATGTTATTTTAAAACTTTCAAAACGGGTTTCAAAAGTGATGGAAGTTCAATATGAAACAACACCGCTTACCTTTATTGATACTGTAATAAAAGATTATAACTACTATACCCAGCAACTATGACACTCACATTTGTAATTGATATTTTAGGTACGGTAGCCTTTACCATTTCTGGGGTGTTGACAGCTATGAGAAAAAAGTTGGACCCTTTTGGTATTCTTATCATTGGGTTTGTTACGGCTGTTGGTGGTGGTACGCTTCGTGACGTATTAATCGATGCTAACATTGCTTGGATGCGTAATTTAACTTATTTGTATGTTATAATTGGTTCGGCGGTTGTTGCGGTAATACTTCGGAAGAAATTGAGCTACGTACGTCGTTCGCTGTTTTTGTTTGATACTATTGGGATTGCGCTTTATACCGTTGTAGGAGTTGAAAAAGGGATTTCAGTAGGATTACCACCGTTAATCTGTGTCGCTTTGGGAACAATGTCTGCTTGTTTTGGTGGAGTACTTCGTGATATTTTATGTAATGAAATTCCTATTATCTTCAGAAAAGAAATATATGCAACAGCTTGTATTTTAGGTGGTATAGCGTATTTTTTATTGTTAAAAACGCCATTGCTAGTAGATTGGGTTGTTGTAATATCTGGTGCTATCGTTATTGTAATTCGCTTATTGGCAGTTACTTTTAATCTATCATTTCCTACAATTTATAAAGAAGAAGAGAATATTAGGCTATAAGACTATAAGACCTCGGCTTCGATATAAACGTTTTGTAACGGCCAATCACCTTCATCTGAAGGCAACGCTGCAATTTTTTCGACCACATTCATTCCTTGTGTTACTCGCCCAAATACTGTGTAGTTACCGTTTAAATGACCAGTGGAAGTTTGAGGGCCTAAGAAAATGAAAAACTCAAATGGAGCTGATTTTTTATCAGGATTTTCACGATATTCTTTCGCACCGCTTACTGAGCCCTTAAAATGATTTCGGCCGTTAATTTCAGCAGGTATTAGGTAATCGTCACCCAATTTAAACCTCTTTTCGTTTGTAGAAGGTAAGTCGCTGTTACCGCCTTGAATAATAAAGTTTGGCACAATACGGTGAAAAAACGTTTCATTAAAATATCCTTGTTTCACTAAATAGATAAAATTAGCTCGGTGTAGCGGAGTGTCTTCATAAAGGTCGATAACAATATCGCCTAGTCGTGTAGCTATTTTTACTTTAGTTTCTGGATTTTCCTTTCCGTACTTTGTTAAAAATTCAGAAAGGTTTTCTTGCGTTATTTTTGGATATCCAGCACCAATAGTTTCTTCCTTTTCTTCATTTTCAGAAGTATCAAGAGTTGTTGTGTCTTTTGTGGAAGTTGATTTTTTTTCTGAAGTTGTTTTGCTTTCTGCGGTAGTTTCTGTTTTTACTTCGGAAGCGTTTTTCTTATCTTCACAGCTTGTTAGAAGCAGAACAGCGGTCAATAAAAGGTAACTTAAGTATTTCATAATGGATTTTTCATCATTTGAAGAAAGGATTGTAAAGGTAAAAAAAATGGAGCTGCCCGGCGAAGCAATCCAATTTAAAATGGCACCTGTAGAACGCCTAAAAGAATTAAAAGAACAAGCTAGGTTAAAACAGAACGCGCGCAAAGCAGGTGTAATGGCATTGTTTTACCCTTCAGAAACTAATGAAACACATATCATCCTTATTTTACGTAGAACCTACAAAGGAGTGCATTCTGCACAAGTTGGGTTTCCTGGAGGAAAGATAGAACCAGAAGACGATTCGCTTATGGAAGCTGCACTGCGAGAAACTGAAGAAGAGGTAGGCGTATCACGAAATGTAGTAACTGTATTGAAAGAACTAACCGAAATTTACATTCCACCCAGTAATTTTTTTGTACAGCCTTTTCTTGGTTTAACTAATACTACGCCCACTTTTATCCCGCAAGATGATGAAGTTGAAGCATTAATTGAAGTACCGTTATCACTATTTATGGATGATAAAACCCTTGTGACCAAAAAAATAACCACTTCATATGCAACTAATATTGACGTACCGGCCTTTTTACTTAACGGACATGTAGTTTGGGGCGCTACTGCTATGATGTTGAGTGAGGTACGTGAACTGCTAAAACAGGCGCTATAAGCCGTTAAATTTAGTATCTTTGCATTTCGACCCAAATTTTAAGGGTTAAAAAAATGGAGATCTTTTTATGGGGCTTTTTAAAAAAAATCCTTTCGGACATATATTATTCTTAAAAAAATGGCTCATCCGTATTCTGGGTGCTGCAACACATAGGCGTTTTAAAGGGTTTAACACCTTACAGATAGAAGGTAGTGAGATTATTAAAAACTTACCCGATACAAATGTGCTGTTTGTATCTAACCACCAAACGTACTTTGCCGATGTGGTTGCTATGTTCCATGTCTTTAACGCCAGTTTGAGTGGGAGAGTAGATACTATTGAAAACATAGGGTATCTCTGGAATCCTAAAATGAATATTTATTTTGTAGCTGCCAAGGAAACTATGAAATCTGGATTGTTGCCAAAAATACTGGCATACGCAGGTTCTGTGAGTATTGAGCGTACTTGGCGAGCTAAAGGTGAAGAAGTGAACCGTCAAGTAAAAATGAGCGATGTAAGTAGCATTACTACGGCATTGAATGATGGGTGGGTAATTACATTCCCACAGGGTACTACAAAACCGTGGAAGCCTATACGGCGTGGAACAGCGCACATTATTAAGAAGAACAAACCTATTGTTGTTCCTATTGTTATTGATGGTTTTAGACGTTCTTTTGATAAAAAAGGAATCCGTATTAAAAAACGAGGTATTCTACAATCTATGGAAATTAAAGAACCGTTGGATATAGATTACGAAAACGACACGGTACAAGAAATTGTTGAAAAGTTGGAATATGCTATTGAACAACATCCTTCCTTTTTAAAGGTTATCCCGGAAAAAGAAATTGAAAAAGAAGAAGAACTCAACAAAGAGCGGCATTGGCGATATTAAGTTTTAGCAATAAAGCAAAACTTTATTTCAACACATTTTTTACTTCTTAAAAATTGGAATTAAATATGAAATAGTGTAACCGTAGCCTACACCAAATTCACTAAAGTCATAGGTTCTATTAAAGCCAGGGATGTAAAGGTTGCCAAAATTATCAGGCTCGTCTTCTCCTAATTTACGCTTTAACTGCAGATTTACTGAAAGGTATAGATTGTTTAAGATTTCAGTTTTAATCCCAACAATCAATTCTAGCCAATGACCTGTTAATCCTTTATATTCAACGGGGTTCTCTTTAAAAGTCTGCGGAAAATCTTGATTGGTAGTATAAACTTGATACGATAGTAATTCTTGTTTAAAAGTAGAAAAACCGTAGCGTAACCCAGCGAAAATAGCATTTTCCATTCCTATCCAGTTGTTGTAGGCGTTATAATCAAAACCTAATTTAGCGTAGCTTCCGGTGGTTATGGAGTTTAAATTATCTTCAAACCGTTCTTTTTTTTCATTTCCTATTTCTGCTGCTGCATAAAATTTTTCGGTCACCCTAAAATCTCCCATCAATTCAAAGCCTGAATAGCCTTTTTCAAAAGCAGTTCGGGCAAACTTAGACAAATCTGTACCTACCCGAATACCATATTTGTTATTCGTAACTGTAGAGTCGAGAACAGCCTCTTCTTTTTCAATGTCTTCTTGTGCCAAAGTTGAAAATGACACACAAAAAACACTAATGTAAAATAGTAATATGTGTGTCGTTTTCATTTTCTACTGTATTATTGTTTACATTAATTTGAAAAATCCAATTATTAGCTCCATCATCTTCAAAACTAGCTTGTAAATTGTTATATATTGTTTTAAAAGAACAAGCGCGATTTACATAAATATCTTCTCGTCCATAAGAAAATTCCACAAAATCGGAATTTGGAAGCGAGGGAACACTATCAGTGTTAATGGTAAATCGGTACCGAGTTAAATCGGCTCCAGTATTTAAGGGGATGGCGATAGAATCAGTTGTTTCGTTATCAAGTACTATTTGGCTGTCCTCTAAGGTTGTTTCAATAGTTAATGCATTGGCTGCTTTTGCTTCCGTAGGAATTGCTGCATTTTTAAAAGTAACGATAAGTAGAGGAGTGGTTTGGGTAGTTTCCGGACAAATATCATCACGCGTACAGCCATGAAAGACCAGCAAGATGAGGAAAGCGAAGCAGATTTTTTTTATCATATTCATTTTTTCGAAATTCTTCCGAAGAAGGTTATCGTTTTTCCAAAAGTACAACATTTTCCACGTGATGTGTTTGCGGAAACATGTCTACCGGTTGCACTTTTGTTACTTTATAGCGTTCGTCTAATAAAGCCAAATCTCTAGCTTGTGTAGCACTATTACAACTTACATACACAATTTTCTCTGGTGATAACTTTAAAAGCTGCATAACTACATCGGTATGCATGCCATCACGCGGTGGATCGGTAATTACCACATCTGGTTTTCCATGTGTGTTGATAAAGGTTTCGTTGAACACCTTTTTCATATCACCTACGTAGAATTCAACGTTTTCTATATTGTTTAATTGTGCATTTTCTTTAGCAGCTTCAATAGCATCTGGAACGGCTTCTACACCAATTACTTTTCCAGCCTTTTTAGCAACAAACTGAGCGATGGTTCCCGTTCCAGTATAAAGGTCGTACACTAATTCATCACCTTTTAAACCGGCAAAATCACGGGTTATTTTGTACAGTTCGTAGGCTTGTTCCGAATTGGTTTGATAAAAAGACTTTGCGTTTATTTTAAACTGCAGTCCTTCCATTTCTTCAGTTATATGATCTTTTCCGTGGTAACAGATTACGTCTTGATCGTAAATAGTATCATTTCCTTTACTATTAACCACGTATTGAAGTGAAGTGATTTCAGGAAACTCAGCAGTTATAGAGTCTAAAAGCTTTTCACGATTTGCTTCATCTTCAAAGTAAAACTGAACCAACACCATCACATCACCAGTAGTAGTGGTACGAAGCATTAACGTGCGTAAAAACCCTTCTTGTTTTCTTGGGTTGAAAAAGGACAAGTTTAATTCCTGTGCTTTCTCTTTTACAAAATTTCGGATCGCATTACTAGGGTCGCGTTGTAAATGACATTTTTTTATATCGATGATTTTATCCCACATTCCGGGTTTATGAAACCCTAAGGCGTTTCGGTTTTCAATTACTTCACCGCTTTCAATTTGCTCTGTTGTAAGCCATTTACTATCGCTAAAGGAAAATTCCATTTTATTTCGGTAAAAATAAATGTCTTCTGAACCTAAAATAGGGGTAACTTCGGGCAAATCAATTTTCCCTAGCCTTTGTAAGTTATTAACAACTTCCTTTTGTTTGAAGTATAATTGATGTTCATAGCCCATATTTTGCCATTTGCACCCGCCACAGGTATCAAAATGTTGGCACACAGGCTCTACTCGTTTATCAGAATAGGTTGAAAAAGCTACCGCATTCCCTTCATAATAGGATTTACGTTTTTTATAGGTTTCAATTGTAGCTACATCGCCAGGAATGGCGTTGTTTATAAAAATAACCCGTCCATCAGGTGCTTTTGCGACTGCTTTACCTTTTGCTCCGGCATCAATCACTTCTAGATCTTCAAATACTTTACGTTTATTGCGTCTTGCCATAGACAGCAAAAGTACTATTTATAACTTTTTTATAACAACTTGTAGCTTCAAAAAACATAGAATATTTAGTAACTTGCGCCTTTATGGATGATTTCTCTCCGCAAAGCAGGAATCAATGTAGTTACACGATAAATAATTAAAGAAAATGGCAGTTTTAGAAAAAAAAGCTACGCAAGATGCGATTGATTTAGAAAACAAGTATGGAGCTCATAATTACCATCCATTACCTGTTGTATTGAACAGGGGAGAAGGAGTCTATGTTTGGGATGTAGAAGGAAAAAAATACTACGATTTCCTTTCTGCTTATAGTGCCGTAAATCAAGGGCATTGTCACCCTAAAATTGTTGAGGCAATGGACAAACAGGCTAAAACATTAACTTTAACCTCACGTGCTTTTCATAACGATATGTTAGGAAAGTATGAAAAATATGCTTCGGAATATTTCAACTTTGATAAGTTGTTGCCTATGAATACAGGTGCTGAAGCAGTAGAAACGGCTTTAAAAATCTGTAGAAAATGGGCATATGAGGAAAAGGGAATTTCAGAAAATGAAGCTGAAATCGTTGTTTGTACCAATAACTTTCACGGAAGAACGACTACTATTATTTCTTTTTCAAATGACGAAGTAGCTCGTAACAACTTTGGTCCATACACACAAGGATTCACAAAAATTGAATACGATAACTTAGATGCTTTAAAAAAGACCATTGAAAACAATAAAAACGTTGCAGGATTCTTGGTAGAGCCTATACAAGGTGAAGCAGGAGTTTATGTGCCTTCTGAAGGTTATTTAAAAGAGGCTAGAACTATCTGTGAAGCAAATAATGTTTTGTTTATCGCCGATGAAGTACAGACCGGAATTGCACGTACTGGAAAATTATTAGCAGTGGATCACGAAAATGTAAAACCTGATATTTTAATTTTAGGTAAAGCGTTGAGTGGTGGAGCGTATCCAGTTTCCGCAGTATTAGCCGATGATGAAGTGATGAACGTTATTCGTCCTGGAAATCACGGTTCTACTTTTGGTGGTAATCCAGTTGCAGCAGCAGTTGCTATGGCAGCTTTAGATGTTGTAAAAGATGAAAACTTAGCCGAAAATGCTGAGAAACTTGGTCAGCTTTTTAGAAGTGAATTAAATAAGTACATCGAGACTAGTTCGATTGTTAAACTAGTTCGTGGTAAAGGGTTGTTAAACGCAATTGTTATTAACGATTCTGAAGACAGCGAGACCGCTTGGAATATGTGCTTAAAATTACGTGATAATGGTTTGTTGGCAAAACCAACACATGGGAACATCATCCGATTTGCTCCACCATTGGTAATGAATGAAGAGCAATTACTAGATTGTGTTTCTATTATTACTAAAACACTAAAAGAATTTGAGAAATAAGATATAGCATATTTTGCTTAAACAAAAACCCCGGCTATTTAAAGACCGGGGTTTATTGTTTTTAATTATTTGAATATTACATTCCGTACTCACGCATCATTTCTTCTTGCATTTCTTGTATACCATCCATACCAATGGTTGCATAGAAATAAATGTTTATTAATAAATAAATAGCGCTTAATACAATACCAATTATAGCTAGTATTTTACCAGTTTTTACATTCTGAAAACCAGAATAGATTTCTGGGTTTTCCAAATATAAAGCGGTTGCTTTTTTGGCCATTACAATAGCAATGACACCAAAGATAAGTCCTAATACTCCATAGCAACAGCACGTTACTATCGATAAGATACCAAATACTAAAATTAGGGTTGAATTAGGTAATTTTTGTTTTTCCATGAGTGTTTACATTAGTTGGTTACTATGCTTTAAAAATAAGGTAAATAATTGAAAGCGGCGAATAGTCAATAATACTTTAAAAAAAAGGACGCATTTTTACAAAATAACTAATCACAATAATTGCTACGTTTAATAGTAACAGACCCACTTTAATTTTAAAATCGTGTTTAAATTTTACGAAGAGGTTAAATACTACAAAAAGAAGTAGCACGATAAGGGTGTAAATTGCTGGATACATGTGAAAGGCCGCAGCAAACTCACCTCTAAAAAACAAGACTGTGGCACGTTGTGTACCACAGCCTAAACATTCTATTCCAAAAAGTTGCTTGCTAGTGCATTGCAACATATAGTCTTCAATGCCTTTTAATGCCATATAGTTTATTTCCTGTTGTAAACCGAAGTTTTATGACTAATATCTATATTGTCAGTTGTTTTTAACTTAACAATATAAACACCATCACTTAGGTTTGATGTAGGGAATGAGAAGTGCGTCTCTGCACCAATGTTTTGTTTTTCATAGACCAATTTTCCAGTCATATCAAAAATAAGAGCTTGTTTAATATTGTATCCTTCAGGATTTTGAACTTCAAGAACACCTAAGTTATTATTTTGAAAGAAGTCTACGTTTTCTTCAACTCTTCCTTGTGTTTCTTTTGCGTAATTGCTAAGTTCATTTTTACCTTTAAAGACCACAAAAAAGCGGTCATCATATGTTCCTGCATCTAAGTTATAGGTTGCAGACTTACCGTTTGTAAATTCTTGGTAGGTGTTATCTGCACTATCAAAAATATAAGCTTTTTTGTTATGCATTTTTACTTCTTCTACAGTTTCTACAAAAAATTTAGTTTGTTTAGTTAATTTAAAACCAATTGGAATCATTTTTTCTTTTCCATACGGTACAAACTGAATTACGAAGGGTTTTCTATTAGAATCATCACCAATAAGAAAATATGCTTCCCCACTTTTAGCATCCATAGGGCTTGGTGCATCCCAACCATAGTCCATGTTATCTGTTGTTCTATCATCTAAACCTAAAACTAATTGACGAGCATAACTTTCGTGCATTACCACATTTATGCGTAAATAAGGAGAGCGTGGGTCTGCTTCGGCCCAAGTACTAGATTCATCTCCAGGATTGTTCGTGTTTTTATCTATCTTGTTTTCAGGAGCTTCAGGTCTTTTAAAAATAGAGTTAGCACCTTCTCTTTGAAATACTCTATGACTATTGCTATACGTAATAAGTCCCGGAGTTCCGTCTGTTAAAATTTCAAAACCTTGTCCTATTGGGGAATACCTTCTTGAATAAAGTCCTCCTCTTCCAGTACCAGCTGAACCGCCTATGCCAGAAGCACTGTAGTTATTAAATGTTGGAGGTGTATATACGCCATCTGTCCCAGCACCAGCAGGAACCCAACTACCCCAACCTCCAGACTTATCAGCGTAAAAGTGACTATATTCAATATCTGTGTCTTTGGGTTCGTCCCAGAAGCGTATAGTAGCAATCTGTGGTCCACCAGAAGCATTATTATCCGCAACGAATTGCGATAAATCTATGGCAGAAGGATAAGGGTTTCCCGAAACCACTCTAACCTCTCCTCCGGCAGGCATATTAATTGAAAGTGTTCCTGTATTGGGTCTGCCTCTTAAGTCGAATTTAAAGTCTTTAACTAAATCTGCAAGTGTCCCTCTGTTCCCAGAAGGATCTGTACTAACCCCTTTCATAATAAACCCTTGAAATGGAGAAACCACATCATTGTTATTAATGCGTCTCCAATTGGCTTCATTATCGTTATTAGGTGATGGATCTTTTACATAAATCCATCGCGTAGATAGGGTAGTAGGGTTTAAGCTTCCATTACGTCCAGTAGTCGTTCCAATTGCAGTAGCAGCAGTTTCTGTGTCTCCACAACCATCACAATCAAAAAAACGGGAAACTCCAGCATTAGAGTTTCCTGAGCCAGAAGTAACACCTACCGGCATATTGTAAAATTTATAATGATAAGCTGAAGTGGAATCAACACTTCTGTATACCGAAAGCAATCCATCTCCTTGGTTATCCGCAGTGTCATTACCTTGTATTAATTGCCCGTTATTACGAAGATAAATACTAGCTTCGGTTGCACTACCGCTGGCATTTTTATCTAAGTTTACATCGTTTTCAACGTATAAAACTGCATCGTTTACATAAACATAAGAGTCGGTAGAACCATTTGGCCCTACATACAAATCAGATTGCGCCGTAACGCCGACACTGCTTACTATTAATAATGAGAGTAGTAGGTGTTTCATAAGTATTCAGTTTTAAAACTATAAGATCTGAGGTTAATATAGCCAAATTTTGGTATAAAAATAAAAATAAATTTTTTAATATTGGAGTAATTCTTTTCAAAAACGTAATTTTTTAGTTTTTAAGAGTTTATCTATTTAATATACGAATACTTAATACGTTTGGTTTTTTATGAAAAAAGGAGATACGGTTTCGGTGGTGGATGATGCTATCTCAGGAGTGGTAACCGCTGTTGATGATAGTATGGTTACGGTATTAACAGAAGATGACTTTGAAATGCAATTCTCTGAAAATGAATTGGTTGTTATTACGGGTGCGATTTCAGAAACCGATATGATGCAACAGGATATTTCAGAAATTCTTTCAGAAAAGAAAAGTAGAAGACCAAAAGCTTCTAAAAAGGTAAAGCCTAAAGAACGAAACCGTCCGCCCATGGTGGTCGATTTGCACATTCATCAATTAACGCAACAATATAAACGGATGAACAATCACGATATGTTGGTGCTACAAACCGATACTGCGCAACGGCAACTGGATTTTGCTATCGATAAAAAAATACAGCGGATCGTTTTTATACACGGAGTGGGTGAGGGTGTATTAAAAGCCGAGTTAGAATACCTTTTTAGAAGGTATGACAATGTAAAATATTACGAGGCAGATTACAAGGAGTATGGTCGTGGGGCTACTGAGGTGTATATTTTCCAAAATAAAACCCCTTGATTAATCGTGTTTGAGTAAATCATAAGTCATAAATCGTAAGACACTTCAACAGGTTAAGTAAAATGCCTAAAACTAAATCGATAATAAACTGCAAATCAGTTACTGATACTGCCAACTGCAACTACTTATAATTTACTCTGGAGCAATAAAATCTGGGGTCCCTGTAAATTCGCCACTACTTACAGTTTCAATACTACCTAACGAGAGCGCGTCTTGGGTAATCTGTTCTTCACCATTGACTAGAACTAGATTAGTTAAACGAATTACCACATCACTATCAAAAGTGTAAGTGTGCTCACGAAATGATTGTACGTCATATTGATCTGCAACTGCAGGATTTAAGTAATCGGCACCTACTTCCGGATTAGTGATATCGTCAAGCGGGTTTTGGTTTTGGTTTATATCTTCATAAATAGTGAAAATACCATCATCATCATCATCGGTGTCTAAATAATCGGGTGTGCCGTCTCCATCTGTATCTTGAGCTGGCTCATCTGGGAAGTTCGGGCCCAATTCAACAGAGGTAGGAACATTGTCGCCGTCGTCATCAAAATCGTAACTATCAGGAATCCCGTCTCCATCAGTATCGCCAGTCTCATCGTCGAGGCCATCATTATCATCTAAAACCGTGGTTGTGTTTAAACTTGCCGTGCCAGAAGCGCCTACATAATCCACGTTAACAGTTGGAGAGGTTGGCGGAATGGTGCTACAAAAATAATCACCGGTTACATTGTCATTAAACCTGCGATAGTTAACAACATTTGTACTACCGTTTAATTCAAAGGTTTTAGTCTCGCTTTGCAAAAACAGTTGATCATCGGTAGTGATTTTAAGTGAAATGCTTTCTGAAACGTCATTGTTTATTTTATAGAAAACATATTGATTGCCATTGTTGCAAAGGTTTAGGCTTGCATCTTCAAAGTCAAAGGTAGTAACGATTACTTCACCATCATCACAAGATTGTAGCGTTGCGAATACGAGGATAAAAAACAAGAGATTTTTCATAAACAATACGAGAATGTTGTGTTTTTACAAAGTAACATATTTCTTTGCACTTGAAACGTATTCAAGAATAATATTAATATGTATTTTTGAAGAATTAATTCTGAAAAAATCAGTTCTGAACTATTTCAGCAAAGCTAATAAATCAGGTTTTTCTACTGAAAAAGATAATTTTACAAAGAAGATGAAAAAAGTATATTTTGACAGTGCAGCGACAACTGAATTGCGAAGCGAAGTAATAAGATGTATCACCGAAGTTTTAAAGGTTGAATACGGAAATCCTTCGTCTACACACTCTTATGGTAGGTCGGCTAAGTCATTACTTGAAAATGCAAGAAAGCAAGTTGCTGGGTATTTAAATGTTTCGGCGGCTGAAATTATTTTCACTTCAGGCGGAACAGAAGCCGATAATTTAATATTAAATAGCTGTGTGCGTGATCTAGGTGTAACACGTATTATTTCAAGTAAAATAGAACATCACGCCGTTTTACATACACTTACCGAATTGGAAAGCAACAATGGTGTTCAAGTAGATTATGTAAAATTAGATGAATGTGGACACGTAGATTTTGATCATTTAGAATCTTTATTGAAAGAAGACGATAAAAAAACATTAGTTAGTTTAATGCACGTAAATAATGAAATAGGTAATATTTTAGATATTGAACGTACCGCTAAGCTTTGTAAAGAATATAACACCTTATTTCATAGTGATACCGTACAATCGGTGGGGCATTATGAGTTGGATTTTTCTGAAATTCCTATTGATTTTGCAGCCGTGGCGGCACATAAATTTCACGGCCCTAAAGGAGCTGGATTTGCCTTTATTCGTAAAAATAGCGGATTAAAGCCTTTGATTTTCGGTGGGGAGCAAGAACGTGGCATGCGTGCAGGGACAGAATCTGTTTTTGCTATCGCTGGTATGGCCGAAGCGCTTAAAATTTCCTATGAAAATTTAGAAAAAGAACGAAACTATATCGTTGAGCTTAAAAATTATTTTAAGGAAAAACTGACTTCTGAAATTCCAGGAATTAAGTTTAATGGCGCCTGCGATGATGATGCAAACAGTACGTACACACTTTTAAACGTTTGTCTGCCTATTTCGCCAGAAAAAGCAATGATGTTGTTATTTCAATTAGATTTAAACGGAATAGCCTGTTCTAAGGGTAGTGCTTGTCAAAGTGGGAGTGGGAAAGGCTCTCATGTTTTGAATGAAATATTAAGTGAAGACGATATGAAAAAGCCCTCTATTCGCTTCTCCTTTTCAAGCTTCAATAAAAAAGACGAAGTAGATTATGTGGTTGATGTCTTAAAAGAATTTATTGAAAAGTAGTGTTTTTTATTCCTTAAGCTATTACTTGTAATCTTGTAATAGAATAATTGTTTCCAATTTTTTGTCCCAATCTCACATAGTATGAATGCTTTTTTAAACTTTTTATTGTTTTCATTTTTCACTACATCTATTGTTGCCCAAGTAGGAATCAATACAACTACACCAGATGACGGTTCTTTACTTCAAGTAGATGGCACAACAGGAGCCTTTGTGCCACCAAGAGTAACAACAACTCAAATGAATGCAATACCTACGCCATTGAAGGGTGCTACTGTTTTTAATACAACGACCAATGCTATTTTTGTTTATAATGGCAGCATTTGGCAAAATCAAACAAAAAACGAAATATCGAACCTTACTTTATATAGAAACTTTTCCGGAGGCGAAGCTTTACAGGGGGATAGCACTTTTAACAATTTTCCAATTGGTGATGGTGTTAATGAAGTAACTAGTATTGATACGAGTGTTTTTGAAGTTGTTGGTGATGGAAAAATTAAGGTTTTAGTAGACGGAACTTATCAATTTTCTGCTGGTTTAAGTGTTCGGAATTTAAAAGGGGGACAACGAAAATATATTCTTGCCATTTTTAAAAACACAAGCAGATTCGGTTATTTGGCACGTGGATTTGCTTCTATTCCGACCCCCGCTACTAATATTGAATATTGGGGTGTCTCAGGTGTTTTTCAGTTAACCTTAAATGCTGGTGATATAATTGAAGTTCAGTATTATGTGAATAATGATGGTGTTGATTTAGCAGCCGATTTTCTAAATATCGGGGTTATAAAAATGTAACCTCTATATAATATCTTTTTTAACTTAAAACTTAGCCGTTAGTCTCACATTAAAAACTCTTGGAGTTAGGTAATTAGGAATGGAGTATTGCACTTTGGTGTACACATCGCGTACAAACGTATTGGTGATTGAGTTTTGAACATCAAAAATGTTGAAAATCTCTGCGCCGATAGTCAGTTCTTTAAATGGTTTTAAAAAACCGTTGTCTCGTAATTTTTTGTCATTAACAATCACATAGGAAACTCCAAGATCAGCTCGTTTATAATCTGGTAAACGTACTTGATAGTCGTACGGATCTGCATAACTTGGTGAGCCACCTGGTAAACCTGTATTGTAAACTAAGTTTAGGTACATTTTTAAATCAGGTATAATTTTCACATAATCCTGAAATAATACTGCAAACTTTAACCGTTGATCTGTTGGTCTAAAAATATAGCCACGATCATCTATATTTTCTTCGGTTTTAAGATAACCGAAACTTACCCAACTTTCTGTACCTGGAACAAATTCTCCTGCAAGGCGTGCATCTAATCCATACGCATAAGCAACCGCATTGTTGTTGGCACGATATCGAATACGCACGTTTTCTAGTGTGTATGGGTTTACATCGCTTAGACTTTTGTAATACAATTCAGAGTTTAATCGGAATGGCCGTCCCCAAAGGTCAAAACTGTAATCGTTTCCTAGTACAATATGAATAGATTGTTGTGCTTTTACATCGGGCCTAACCGTTCCTGTGGAATCACGTAATTCACGATAAAATGGCGGTTGGTGATACAACCCTCCAGATAAACGGAATAACATATCCATATCCCAATCAGGTTTTAGCGATACCTGTCCACGGGGACTAAAAACTGTTTGTGATGTACTCTCAATGCCATCACCACTTACATTCCAGTTATGTGCTCGTACACCGGCATTTAACCAAATATCGTTGGAACCTAAAGTGGTTCTTCGGCTCCATTGCGCATATCCTGAAACTCGGTCTATTTGTACATCATTTTGAGCTCTAATCGTTGTGTAAGGTACAATAGGGGAAGTATAGGGCTCATATGGTTGGTTGTTTGCAAAATCGGCTATAGGGGGTCTGATGGAAAACCCAGCCGAATCTATAATTTCATACTCCTGTACTCGATCACGGATATCTTCGTGTGTATATTTTACACCATATTCAATAGTGTTTTCATCAATGTTAACGGTTCCTTTGTGTTCCGCATTAAAAATTAAAGCATCTAAGTCGTTACGGGCGTGAGTAAGTTGACCGCCAATTCCTTCAGTAAACTCTACTTCACCTAAATCTTCATCCCCAATATTGGTATTCACTTCTCCTAATCGGTATTCTGCCAAGATATCATAATATTCCTGCTCGGTAGTTTGGTAAGCCGAAGCAATAAACTTTGCGGTATAATTTTCAGACGCTACATATGTACCTTTAAAGGCTCCAAAGTAGGTGTTATAGCGATCTTGTTCTTGACCTTCATAGAAAACTAGTAACGCTACAGGATCTGCAATTGTACCAAAATTGGTTTGGCGTGTTAAAGGCTCGTAATCATAGCTGTTTATAGAGACATTTCCGAGGAAACCTAATTCAAACTTATTACTTACTTTGTAAGTTAAATACGTTTGTGCATCTGCAAATCGAGGTTTGAAGTTGGTTTCAGTTTGTTTAGCATCTACTAGTAGGCTATTGTCACGGTAGCGCAAACCAACAATACCGGTTAATCTTCCATCATTTGAAATACCACCTGCCGAAACACTGGCTCCTAGCAAACTTAAATCTGCAGAGGCGCTAAAATCTGCGGGTCTGCGGTAGGTAATGTCCAACACCGACGACAATTTATCGCCGTATTTAGCTTGAAACCCACCTGCTGAAAAATCAACATTCGAGGTTAAATCACTATTAACAAAACCAAGTCCTTCTTGTTGACCGCTTCTTATTAAAAACGGGCGATACACTTCAATTTCGTTTACATATACGAGATTTTCATCGTAATTTCCTCCACGGACAGCGTACTGCGTACTCAATTCGTTATTACTGTTTACACCAGGAAGTGATTTTAGTAAATTTTCAACTCCTGCATTGGCACCCGGTATTTTCCGAATGGCTTCAGGACTTATAGTGGTAATCCCTTCTATACGTTTTCGTTCTCGTCCTGAAATTACGACAGTGGCAATTTGTTCTACATTGGTGCTCATTACGGGATTAAGTTCGAAATCTTCGTTAGCACCTAGATTTAAAGTTACCTCTATTTTTTTATTACCTACGTGCGAAAAAGTAAGCGTTACATCTTCATTTGCGGGAATTTCCATTAAATAATACCCGTTAAAATCTGACAAGGTCCCTTCGTCCCCATGAGAGATAGAAGCTCCAACAACTGGCTGGTTTTCTTCGTTGAGAATAACTCCTTTGACCACTGCTTCTTGTGAAAAAACAGTTGTGGAGATAAAGAATAAGATAAGCAGTAGGGGTAGTGATTTTGTTCTCAAAAGCAGTAGTTATTATTGTTTTCTGAAAAAAGTTGCCTCAAATGTAGCACTATTTCCCACATTATCGGTAACAATTACTTTCAAATTGTTTTCGGATTCTGATATGATTTTGTCATCAAAATTATAAGTTATAACGTCTTTTTTGTAATCATATTCCATTAAAATGAATTTTCCGTTAATTGTTCCCCGATACGAACTTATGCCGCTCAATTCATCATCAATAGAAAGTTGTAACGTTTTATTACTACTTATCCACTTACCATCATCAAAATTAATAGGTTTAATTGTTGGTGGTGTTGTATCTGTGGCTATAACATAAGTTCCAAAAGTTCGAGTTTTTGCAGAAAGCTTGTCACCCTTTCGGTATGTTGTATTGTAATAAGGGCGTCCATAATAATTTAAGCGACCTATGTATAGTTTGTCTTTGTCAACATCATTATAGTTTGAAATATCTGCAGTAATGGTAATATTTTTATGAATAGGAATTACATCAGTATGAAAATCGAGTGTGTCGCTGGAGGTCCTTATATCAAGAAAAGTATCGTCATATAAACTGTTAGCTGGAATATATACGCTGTATTTGCCTTTGGTTATCGACGTGGCTTGGTCTGCATAAATATAATCATCTGTCTTAATAACTTCTCTTGGGGTAACGATCTCTTCCTTTTTCCCTTCAATAGGAACGGTAATAAGGGTTTCATTCCCTTCAAAATCGGTTACTTTAATAGTGTAATTGGCGTTAAACCCTTCTTTAACCTCAATATATCCGTCAGTATCCTCGCTTACAATGATGCTCAAAGGATTATTTGATTGTCTAAATAGTTTTTGAACACGGCTTTTATTGGTCATCCAATAGTTATAATCGATAAACCGATTTAGATAGCGTGTTTCGGCAAAAGAAAATTTTTCAAACAGTATATTTATTTTTTCCTGCCCATTGTAGGTTGTCTTTATTTGATATACTCCATTTTTATTTGAAGCCCCATCTAATTGGTCGTATGCCGAAACACCAAACCCTGTTTTCCCGAAGGCTTTTATTTTTTCTGTTTTGTAGCTGCCGTCTTTTTGAAGAATCAATCGAAGTTTAGTACGGTCTTGACTATGGTTTACTTGAGCATCTTCGCCAATAGGATACGCTTGAAGATTAATAATTAAGGGTTTCTTAGAATCTGGGACACCAATACCAAAAAGCATAGGGTTCATAGGGCGAGAAGCTGCGTCACGAATTTCAAAATGCAAATGAGGGCCACCGCTACCTCCAGTATTCCCAGAATAGCCAATTAAATCACCTTTGCTCACCTTAAGTGCCGATGCATTAGGGAAAAGTTCAACTTCTTCCGTCTCTTTTTTGTATTGAATATCGTGAACATACTTAAAAATATCCCCAGCATAGTTTTTTAAATGGGCATAAACGGTAGTATAACCATTTGGATGCTTAATGTATAACGCTTTGCCATAGCCATAATGAGATACTTTTATTCGGCTTACGTATCCATCGGCAGGAGCGTATACCGGAAGCCCTGTTCGTTGTTGGGTTTTAATATCCAACCCGCTGTGAAAATGGTTGCTACGAAGCTCACCAAAACTTCCAGAAAGGATTAAGGGAATCTCCATTGGATTACTAAAATAATCTTTAGGTATCGATTTTTGTCCAAGAGCAGTAAAGCCCAATAATAAAAGGCAGAATATAAATTTCTTCATATTGTAAAAATAAGAATATGCTTATTTAAAAAGGGGAGTAGTGTAAATTTATTGTGCAATAATTCAATATTACAAAAAATTACAGAAAACTGTTGTCTTATTGAAACTCGAATGTTAACTTTGTGTTAGAAGTATTGAAATAATTTTTAATGAGCAAGCTTTCAGAAATTGTTGATTCTCTTGAAAATAGAATTAGTAAGTTATTGCACAGATACGAAAAACTGAGGCAACAAAACACTAGATTAGAAGAAGAACTCAGCGTTTTACGTTCACAAAAGGAAGAATCTGAAAAAGAAATTGAAACCCTGCGTGAAAAATGCAGTTCGTTAAAAATGGCAAATTCAATGCTTGGCAGCGACCAATATAAAAGAGATACAAAGCTCAAGATAAATGCTTTAGTTCGGGAAATTGACCAATGTATTACCCAGCTTTCTGAATAAAAAGATAAAAAGAAGATGTCGAACCAATTAAAAATAAAACTTTCTATTGCTGATAGGGTATATCCATTAACAATAAACCCTTCACAAGAAGAGGGGCTGCGATTAGCCACTAAGAAAATAGAAGAAATGATTAAACGGTTTGAAAAAAGCTATGCCGTAAGGGACAAACAAGATGTATTGGCCATGTGTGCCTTGCAATTTGCAGCCCAGGTAGAGCAAAAACAGATAGATAAAACAAATGACAAGCAGGAAATGGAGGAAAAGCTAGAGGCTTTAAACCAATTACTGCAAGAGCACCTGTCATAAACGTTCTTTTCATAACAAAGGTTACTGCCTGCATTAATATCTTTTTGGTAAACTCAACACTAATTCTTATAAGAAGGGTGAGTTAAAGCTGTTAAAACGAGCCGTCTTTGAGCGGATGTTTGACCAGTTTGTTAGCCCTAAACTTTCTTTTAGGAGTTTATTCAAAACACATTAGTGCAGGCTTTTTTTATATATAAAGTTTAAATTATGGACAATATGGTTACCCTAATAATAGTGGGAATTGTAGCTTTAGCAATAGGCTTTTTAATAGCTAAGCTAATAGAGCGTAATAACTCTTCCCATTTAATAAAATCAGCGAAGAAAAATGCAGCTTCTATTTTAAAAGAAGCCAAAACCGAAGCTGAGTCAATTAAAAAAGACAAAATATTACAAGCGAAGGAAAAATTCATCGAGCTTAAATCGGAACACGAAAAAGTGATTAATAAGCGCGAATCTAAAATGGGTGATGCTGAAAAGCGTACCAAAGATAAAGAATCTCAGGTTTCTAGTGAATTAGCAAAATCTAAAAAGCTAAATTCACAAATTGAAGGCAAAAAGAAAGAATATGATGAACGACTAGACTTTCTTGAAAAGAAACAAAATGAAGTTGAAAAATTGCATAAAAGTCAAATTGAGCAATTGGAGGTTATTTCAAGCCTATCGGCAGAAGAAGCAAAATCACAATTGGTTGAAAGCTTAAAAGATGAAGCCAAAACTGACGCTATGAAATTTGTGCAGTCTTCTATCGACGAAGCCAAAATGACGGCACAGCAAGAAGCCAAGAAAATTGTAATTAACACAATACAACGAATAGGTACTGAGGAAGCGATTGACAATTGTGTGTCCGTATTCAACTTGGAAAGCGATGATGTTAAAGGACGTATTATTGGTAGAGAAGGACGAAACATTCGTGCGATTGAAGCTGCTACTGGTGTAGAAATTATTGTTGACGATACTCCAGAGGCTATTATCCTGTCGTGTTTCGACTCTGTACGTAGGGAAGTGGCGCGATTATCGTTGCATAAATTAGTGACCGATGGTCGTATTCACCCAGCACGTATTGAAGAAGTAGTAAAAAAGACTTCAAAACAAATTGAAGATGAAATATTAGAAGTTGGTAAACGTACAGTAATCGATTTAGGTATCCACGGCTTAAGCCCTGAATTAATTAAAGCGGTTGGTAGAATGCGCTACCGTTCTTCGTATGGCCAAAACTTATTACATCACTCACGTGAAGTTGCTAGATTGTGCGGGGTAATGGCTTCAGAGTTAGGCTTAAATCCAAAACTAGCTAAAAGAGCTGGTTTATTACACGACATTGGTAAAGTGCCAGAAACCGAAACAGAAGTACCTCACGCAATCTTAGGAATGCAATGGGCCGAAAAATATGGTGAAAAACCAGAAGTATGTAATGCCATTGGTGCTCACCACGACGAAATTGAAATGACAAGCCTATTGTCACCAATCGTTCAAGTATGTGATGCAATAAGCGGTGCTCGTCCAGGTGCTCGCCGTCAAGTATTAGATTCGTATATTCAACGTCTTAAAGATTTAGAAGATATAGCTTTTGGTTTTAACGGTGTGAATAAAGCGTATGCTATTCAAGCGGGCC
This sequence comes from uncultured Marixanthomonas sp., assembly GCF_963974425.1. NCBI lineage: Bacteria > Pseudomonadati > Bacteroidota > Flavobacteriia > Flavobacteriales > Flavobacteriaceae > Marixanthomonas > uncultured Marixanthomonas sp. The sequence goes on along the minus strand of NZ_CAXBCK010000018.1, from coordinate 40,012 downwards.
GTGAACTTAGAGTTATGGTAGAGAGTGAAAAAGTGAGCGATGAAAGAGCAGCGCAACTTTCTTTTGAAATATCTCAGAAAATTCAAACTGATATGACGTATCCAGGACAAGTTAAAGTAACTGTAATACGAGAAACAAGAGCTGTTAACGTTGCCAAGTAGTTGGTAGTTGTTAGTCGGTAGATGGTAATTAGCTCTCCGACTCCGGTCAGAACAAGTTAATAAGGCTGTTTTAAATTATATTCAAATAAAAAACCAAGAGTCAAAAGCTCTTGGTTTTTTGTGATTCATTGTGTTGAGATTTTTAAAACCTCGAGTTTATTTTAATCATTATAAATGTTATCATAGCCTTTTTCTGGGCATTCAAAAAACTTGCCTGTTATAAATCTGTAATTCTTGTTTAGGCTTTTAATGGTTTTTAAATCTTCCTTATCCAACTCTAAGCTGGCAGCTTGAAAGTTATCTTTAATGTGTTCTTTACTGGCAGATTTTGGTATAGTCGCTGTTCCACGTTGGGTGTGCCAATTAATTAATACTTGAGCTGTTGAAGCGCCGTTCTTTCTTGCAATTTCTTTAATTTCATCAATTTCCATCAAATTTGGTTCGTCTTCACCTTTCATCGCAGCACTTCTATCGCCAGAACCTAATGGAGAATAGGCAGTCATTAAGATATTTTCATTTTTACAAAAATCGACCAAATCATCTTGTTGTAAGTACGGGTGCATTTCTACTTGGTTCATTTCGGGTTTTATTTCAGCTTTTGAAATAAGATCTTTTAATTTTTCCTTACTGAAATTAGAAACCCCTATATGTTTAGCATGACCAGTTTTTTTAGCTTTTTCCATCTGCTTCCAAGTTTCTATAATAGGAGCTTCATCTGCTGAAACATAATCTGAAGGCTTTGAAGGTTGTCCTACTCCAGATTTAAAAGCCACTGGCCAATGGATTAAATATAAGTCTAGGTAATCTAATTTTAGTTTGTTTAAAGAGTCTTCAATTGCGGGAATTACCTGACCTTCTTGATGAGCATCATTCCAAAGTTTAGATGTAATAAATACATCTTCTCTTAAAATATTACCTTCTGCAAAAACTTCGGCTAACGCTTCTCCAATAACTTCTTCATTTCCGTATACGGCTGCCGTATCAATATGTCTGTAACCAGCATATAAAGCTTCTTTTACAGCATTTTTCACGTCGCTTCCAGTTGCTTTCCAAGTTCCTAATCCTATGGCGTGCATCGTGTCGCCATTGTCAAATTTCAGTGTTTTCATAATCTAATTTCTTTTTTGTTTAAGATACAAAACACTCGTTTTTATAGAAAGAAGATGTTAGCTTTTAGCGTTTTTTTAACCCTATTTCCGGGGATGGTACTTATTAATCACTTCAGTAAGGTGGGTAGTGTCAACATGCGTGTATATTTCAGTAGTAGTAATACTTTCATGACCTAGCATCTGCTGTATAGACCGTAAATCGGCTCCATTTTCAAGTAAATGTGTAGCAAATGAATGTCGAAAAGTATGCGGACTTATCTTTTTTTGAATTCCTATTTTTTCAGCCAACTGTTTTACGATGGTAAAAATCATGGCTCGTGTAAGCGGGTTTCCTCTTCGGTTTAAGAATAAGTTGTCTTCCGCTTTTGGTTGAATAGGTGTGTGAATACGCACTTCATTTTTATAAATATTGATGTATTTTATGGTATTTCCGCCAATGGGCACAAAACGTTCTTTATCACCTTTTCCAGAAACTTTTATAAATCCTTCATCGAAGAACAAGTCTGATATTTTTAAACTAGTTAATTCAGAAACACGCAAACCGCATGCATACAAGGTTTCTAGTATGGCACGGTTTCGCTCGCCTTGCGGGTGGTACAAATCAATAGCTTCAATTAAGGAATCTATTTCTTCGGTTGATAGCGTGTCGGGCAGTTTCCGGGCAATTTTTGGGCTTTCAATGAGCTCTAAAGGGTTTGTTTGTCGATATTCTTCAAAAACAAGATAATTGAAGAACCCACGCAAGCCTGAAATAACTCGGCTTTGCGATTGTGGTTTCATTTCTTTCGCAATCGTATAAATAAATTGTTGCACGGTTTCTTCTGAAATAGATATAGGGGATTCGTTAATTTCTACTTCAGAAAGCCATTTTATTAGCTTTTTAAGGTCTAATGAATAATTTTTAATGGAATTGGCTGAGAGACCACGCTCTATGCGTAAGTAGTCTTGATAGTCGTTTAAAGCTTGTTGCCAATTCATAGTACGATATTACTAAATATAGCGGTATTAAAAAATAATAAATGGTGAGATACGTTATTTCTTGTATATTGTATAATACAAACTTAAAAAACAAATACTATGAAAAAACTGATTTTTGCCGTTCTGGCAGTGATTACTATTACAACAACTCAAGCTCAAGGTCTTGACCTGGGTATAAAAGCTGGAGTTAATTTTGCCACTTTGACGGATGCTAGTGGGTTAGATAACCGTACTGGATTTGTTGCTGGTGCTTTTGTCGGCGCAAAATTGGGTGATAAATTTGGCATACAGGCAGACTTACTGTATTCGCAACAAGGTGCAGAATTTGATGCAGGGGAATTTAACCTAGATTATGTTAATGTGCCCATTGTTGCAAAGATTTATCTTACAGACAAGTTTAATGTTCATGTAGGACCACAATTTGGTGTGCTTGTGAATGATGAAGCGCAAACTGTTATAGGAGAGGTGATTAATGACATTGGTACAAACGAATTTGATGTGTCTGGAGTAGTAGGTGTTGGCTTTGATGTACCATTAGGGTTACGATTAGAGGGGCGTTATAACTTTGGTTTAACTGATGTACCTGAAGAAAGTGGCGCAGATTTTAATAAAAGTAAAAACAGTGTATTCACATTATCACTAGGTTATAGTTTCCTTTAAGAGCCTTTAATAAAAGCTTATAAAAGTCTTAATACTTTTTTTATAGTCTTCACTTTAGATTTGTCCAAAATTTAAAAACAAGAACTATGAAAAAAGTATTTTTTATTGCTGTACTTGCAGTATTTGGAGTAACAGCAACACAAGCACAGGAAGTAAGATTAGGAGCTAAAGGTGGTGTAAACTTCTCCTCTTTTTCAGGAGATGGTTTTGATGCCTTTGACGATCCTGAAGGTAGAACCAGTTTTCATATCGGCGCCTTTGCAGAGATTCCATTAAGTGAACGATTTTCTATTCAGCCCGAGGTTTTATATTCTGGGCAAGGATTCGATTTAATAAGTAGGGAAGGTGCTGACGATACAGAAGTACAATTAGATTACATAAATGTACCAGTAATGGCAAAGGTGTATATAGTTGAAGGATTGTATGCTGAGGCAGGACCACAAATTGGTTTTAATGTAAAAAGTGAAATTGACACCGACCCTGATGATGTTGATTCTGGAGATGTTACAATTGATGAAGATGTTATTAATGATGTTGATTTTTCAGTAGGAGTAGGAGCTGGGTATCAATTTAATAATGGATTATTTTTAAATGCTCGTTATAACTTTGGTTTAACCGATGTGTTTAACAATGAAGATTTGCTAATTGATAGTGATGCTAAAAATTCAGTATTTGCTGTATCAGCGGGTTATTCATTCTAAAATGTGAAACACTTTAGAGAAAAAGCAGGGTTATAACCCTGCTTTTTTTATTGATATTCATAAATATATAACTTTAAGGAAGTTATATATTTATGAATATCATAAAAATTTTAGTACATTTATCTTATTAACTAATCAAAAACACAATTTTATTATGAAAAAACTATTACTTATGACAGCTTTAGCTGTATTCGGATTAACAACTACTAACGCTCAAGAAGTCCGGTTAGGGGCTAAAGCAGGTGCTAACTTTGCCTCAATTGGTGGCGATGAAACTGATGACTTAGACGGGAGGACAAGCTTCCATATTGGTGGTCTTGTTGAAATTCCTATTTCAGAAGTTTTTTCTGTGCAACCAGAATTACTTTACTCTTCACAAGGAGCGAAAATAGAAGAAAGCTTTGAAGGTGGTACTATTGAAAGTAAAACCAAGTTAGATTATATTAATGTTCCTATTATGGCAAAGTTTTATGTGGCCGATGGGTTTAGTATAGAAGCAGGACCGCAGGTAGGTTTTTTGGTATCTGCTAATGCTGAAACTGAATTTAGTGGTGATTTTGGAGATATAGAAATTGAAGGTGATGGTGAAGATGATATTTCAGACTTTGTATCAGGAATCGATTTAGGAATTGGAGCTGGAGCTTCCTATCGCTTAACCAACGGTGTTTTCTTTGGTGCAAGGTACGTACTTGGTTTATCCAATATTAACGATGGTGAAGGGGCCGATGATTTTAAACAACAAAACAACGTGATTCAACTTTCAGCTGGATATTCTTTCTAATTTCTAAGAAAAGATTGTATTCAATAAATCTAAAGCAGAAGTGTAAGGCTTCTGCTTTTTTATTTAGTTATTTTGAAGTAAACATAGAGTTTGCCCTTCATTTCTACACTTTCAATATATAAACACTTAAAAACAGAGAGAAACAGATTACGTTCTTTTAGTTTCTGAAATATAGTGTACCTTCATACAAATAATTCTAATTTTTAAAAAACAGATGATCAAACACTTAAGATATAAAGTGTTTTTAATGGCTTATACAAACTGTTTTTTTTAAGAATACTTTAATAGCTCTAGTTACATTTCAGGATACATTTGCGGGTTCTAATATAAACCTAATAATGATGAGAAATTTTTTTTTAGTAACTGCTTTAGCAGTATTTGGATTAGCGAATGTAACCGCTCAAATTGAAGCACCTACCTACGGCTTTGATCAAGGCGATATATTTTTGGAAGGAAATATTCAGTATAATGCTACAAACAACAGAAATACTGAAGTAGAAACCAGTAATTTTAACATCAGCCCGAAAGCTGGTTATTTCCTTAACAGTGATTTTGCATTTGGAGTGGAAGCTTCTTATGGTCAGAACAAGGAAACTGAAGAAGATATTGAGACGACTAACTCAAATCTTTCTGCAGGAATTTTTGGCCGCTATTATTTTTTAGATCTTGGTAAGCGTTTTAAAACTTTTACCGAACTAGGTGTAAACTACTTGCATACTAAAACTGAAATAGATGGTGTTGACGATGATTTAAAAGCCAATGGCTTTGGTGCAGGTCTTGGCCTTGGGATTAACTATTTTGTAAATGACAATATTGCGATTACTTTTGGGTTGTCAGATTTAATATCGTATCAATCTGTAAAAGCAGATATAGACGGTGCTAAAGCTGTTAGTCAAACCAATGCAGATATCAATATTATCGATAACTTTTTTGACACGGCTCAGTTTGGATTGTTGTTCAAATTGTAATCAAATAGTTTTATAATTCATTTTATAAAGAAAGCAAGGGCATATCGTCCTTGCTTTTTTATTTTCTATCTTTGAGGTATGAAATGCCCATAAACAATTTGTAAACTAACTGAAGATAAAAAGGGCATTCCATCTTCCAGTTTATCAAATATTTTAAACAGATGAAAATAATCATCATTAACGGTCCTAACTTAAATCTGCTTGGTAAACGTGAAACCGACGTCTATGGCGATCAATCGTTTCAGGATTTTTTTACTCAACTTCAGTTTAAACATACAGAAGTAGAATTACAACAATTTCAATCTAATATTGAAGGCGAATTGATCGATAAGTTACAAGAAGTGGGCTACGATTACGATGGTATTATTTTAAATGCAGCCGCTTATACGCATACTTCTATTGGGATTGGCGATGCGGTAAAGGCAATTGAAACTCCTGTTGTTGAAGTGCATATCTCTAATACTTTTTCAAGAGAAGATTTTAGGCATAAATCATACATTTCTCCAAATGCACAAGGTATAATTTTGGGTTTTGGTTTACAAAGTTATGAGTTGGCATTACAAAGTTTTTTTACTGAAAAATAATGAAACAAACCTATCTAAATTGGAGTTCTGGTAAAGATTCGGCATTGGCGTATTATCTTTTAAAAAATAATCCTGATTATAACGTTTCAAAATTAGTTACCACTATAAATACAGCTGTAAGTCGTGTCTCTATGCACGGTTTGCAAGAGGCATTGTTAGATGCTCAAGCGAAAAGTATGGGACTCCCGCTTCAGAAAATATACTTGCCGAAAGATACTTCTATGCAGCTTTATAATTCTAAAATGCAAGAAGCAACTCAAAAATTAATGTCAGAAGGATTTACCCACGCTGCTTTTGGTGATATTTTTTTGGAAGATTTAAAAAAGTATAGAGAGGAACAATTAGAAAAAGTAGGTTTACAAACTATTTTCCCACTGTGGGAAAAAGACACTACCGCGATAATGAAAGAGTTTTTAAGCCTCGGTTTTAAAGCTTTTACCGTCTGCGTTAATGCAAAACTATTAGATGAATCGTTTGTGGGAAGAGAAGTGAACGAACAGTTTTTAACGGATTTACCCGATACGGTAGACCCGTGTGGTGAAAATGGCGAATTTCATACGTTTGTGTACGATGGGCCAATTTTTAACCATCCAATTTCTTTTGAAATAGGGGAGAAGGTGTTAAAAGGCTATAGTCCTTCAAAAGAGGACGATGACGATTGTTTTACTGGTGATACTAAAAGCTGGGACACACAGTTTTGGTACTGTGATTTACTTCCAAATAATATAGCATAATGTCCGGTCGAGCTCAGTCGAGACCTCATTGGCAGTCGGTAATTTATAGTTCTCGACTGCGCTCGAACAGACAGGCTATAAATGAATTACTTCATCGTAAGCAGCAGCTGTTGCTTCCATCACCGCCTCACTCATCGTTGGGTGTGGGTGAACTGCTTTTAATACTTCGTGTCCTGTAGTTTCTAGCTTTCTACCTAAAACGGCTTCAGCAATCATATCGGTTACACCGGCACCAATCATATGGCAACCTAACCATTCGCCGTATTTGGCGTCATAAATTACTTTTACGAAACCATCTTTTGTTCCGGCAGCACTGGCTTTCCCACTAGCAGAAAACGGGAATTTACCAATTTTAAGTTCATAACCAGCTTCTTTAGCTTGCTTCTCTGTCATACCTACGCTTGCAATTTCAGGCGTTGCATACGTACAACCTGGGATGTTTCCGTAGTCAATAGCTTCTACGTTCATTCCAGCAATTTTTTCAACACAAGTTATTCCTTCAGCAGAAGCAACGTGAGCTAAAGCTTGTCCAGGAACAGCATCACCAATAGCGTAATAGCCAGGAATGTTAGTTTGGTAATAATCGTTTACCATAATCTTACCTTTATCGGTAACAATACCAACATCTTCCAAGCCAATGTTTTCAATATTTGCGGCAATACCAACTGCGGAAAGTACAATATCTGCTTCAAGCGTTTCTTCGCCTTTTTTGGTTTTTACAGTCGCTTTTACCGTTTTACCAGAGGTGTCCACTTTTTCTACGGAAGAATTTGTCATTACCTTAATCCCCGCTTTTTTGAAGGACTTTTCAAACTGCTTTGAAACGTCTTCGTCTTCTAATGGAACTAAGTTTGGTAAAAATTCTACAATGGTAACTTCGGTACCCATAGCGTTATAAAAATGAGCAAACTCAACACCAATGGCGCCACTACCTACAACAATCATCTTTTTAGGTTGCTTGTCTAATGACATAGCTTCACGGTATCCAATTACTTTTTTACCGTCTTGTTTTAAATTAGGCAACTCACGAGAACGCGCTCCGGTTGCAATAATTATATGATCGGCTGTATATTCTTTTCCATCAAGATCAACCTTTTTACCTGGTTTCAGCTTTCCGAAACCATCAATAACGTCAATTTTGTTCTTTTTCATTAAGAATTGAACACCTTTACTCATTCCATTGGCAACGCCACGGCTACGTTCAATTACTTTTCCGAAGTCTTTATCAGCACCTTTTACTGTAAGACCGTAGTCTTCGGCGTGGTTTAAATAATCAAAAACCTGCGCACTTTTTAATAGTGCTTTAGTTGGTATACAACCCCAGTTAAGGCAAACGCCTCCAAGGCTTTCTTTTTCAATAACAGCTGTTTTTAAGCCTAATTGTGAAGCCCTGATTGCAGCAACATAGCCTCCGGGACCACTTCCTAAAACGATTACGTCGTATTTACTCATTTCGTTGTTTTATGTCGTTATTTTGAAGCTACGAATTTACAAAATGTAACTGTAATGAAATAAGAAAGCTGTAAAAAACAATTAGCGAACTTAAAACCATCCGCTTTTAATTTTTATAAAGTTGATTGTTAAAGCGGAGTTAAAAATATTTTTGTATATTTAGCAATGGCTCCCCTTACTACTAACCAAAAATTTATTTTATTATGAAAAATTCTAAAAAAATCCTTACCCCCCCCCCCTCAAACTATTATTGATCTTTTTGTTGTTTGGTAATTTTATGAATGCTCAAACACTAAGTGATTTTTGTGCCACTATTGAAGACACAACACTTGATCCAGCCAATGTTTATAGCTACTCGGCAGATCCCGCTACATTAGATGATTGCCAACCCATTGTTGTGAATATCTTTTTCTGGGGAGTTAACAGGCCAAATGGACAAAATGACTATCCGGAACGGGAACACACGACATTGGAGGCTGTAGCAAACTTGAATATAGTGTACAATGAATTTGGTATTTATTTTAAATACCGGGGCTACGAAGAATTTGACAGTCCAGCAATTCAGAATGACCCCAATGGCTATTATATACTTGAAAGCACAGGTGATTTTCATCATTTAACCAGTTGGGCGGCTAACAATGGGTACAAAAAAAACGACGCCTTTAATGTATATGCCTACGGTTGGGGTAATGGCTTTGGTGGTATTTCCCCGGGACTCAACGCAACCACAACAGGACTTTCTTCTGGGCATTTGGCTACAGAATCCCGTATTCCAGTTCATGAAATTGGGCATAATCTTAGCATTCGTCACACCAGGAGCTGTGGCTCCAACTGCGAACATGTAACACGTGATCCCAACGATCCTAACTTTAATGCAGATGTTACGGCAGACCGTGTGGTAGATACTGCTGCAATGCCATGTTCGTTTAGGGACCCCAGCTGTGATTGCTACCCGGATATCAATCCACTTACCTGTCAATATACTGGTAATGGCACTGATTGTCAAAACAATCCCTATCAAATATTCCCAGAGGATTTAAAAAACGCGATGTCCAATGCCAACCTCTGCCCGGAAAACCTATTAACCATGGGACAGGGCATCCGTGCCCGCGAAGCATTAATCGCCGATACCCAAGGAAACTATGCGCCTACTCTTACCACCATAGAATCGTTATATGAACCCTATGCTGGTGAATATTACGATGTAGGCCCAGAACAAGATCCAAAAGATAAGCCACTATTCCAGCCAGGATTTAATTATAAATTTTATAGATGCTGCTGCGACTACCCACAACCATCAGATTTTAACGATGTATCTTTTGAATATGGGGGTGTTAACCCTATATTGTCAATTTCAAAATATGAAACGGATTTTGATGTAATAACCCACCCCAATCATACGGCTATATGGATTGATATGGAACTGTGCGATTATAACGGACAGAATGTACGGAAGTGTTACGATAACTGGAACAGAGCTGCCGATGACGGGAGCGTTACCAAATTCAATGACGGAGTTTTTAATACAAATGTAACGGTTATGCCTAAAGACTCTCAAAGTATCAATGACCCAGACTTGGTCAACGATTTAGATTCAGGACTATATAAAATAGAGAAAAACTACAACGATGGCTCGACGGATGAAACCGTTATCCATAAAAACAACAATTAACAGAAATTAAATAGAAATAAAGGCTATCCATGTACAAGGGGTAGCCTTTTTAAAATATATTGATGATATGAAAAATATATGTGTAGGTGTAATTGTTTTTTTCTGTTCTTTTTTAACTACGGCGCAATCCTTTGGACCACAAGATATTATAAGTGAAAACATACAAAATGTAGGAGCTGTAAGCGCGGCAGATATAAACGGTGACGGTAACAACGATGTGTTGGTTTCTTATTTTGATGGTATTAGTTGGTTTGAAAATATGGATGGTGCGGGTATGTTTGGCTCAGAACAACCTTTGACCACAGGTTTAGGGCAAAGTTTTTCAATAGTGGCTGCCGATATAGACAACGATGGGGATATGGATGTATTGGCTACTTCTTTTGACAATAGATTGGTCATGTGGTTTGAAAATACCGATGGGCAAGGAAACTTTGGTACGCAGCAAATAATAGATGACAATGGAACAGGAGAAGGAGCAGATAACGCAATCGCTGCCGATGTGGATGGCGATGGGGATTTGGATGTTATTGCTGGATTTAATTTGGATTATGTAGCTTGGTATATAAACTTAGACGGTACAGGCAACTTTGGCCCTAGGCAAGTGATTACCAATACTGTCACCAACGGGCGTTCCATACAAGCTGCCGACTTTGATGGTGATGGGGATATAGATATTGCCACTTCCTCTTCTGGTAGCATTACGGTGGCTTGGTTTGAAAACACCGATGGAGAGGGCACTTTTGGCCCAGTACAGATAATTTCAGGAGCGGCATCAGCTGTTGAAACCATATTTGTAGTGGATCTGGATGGCGATGACGATATGGATATTGTAGCAGGAACACCAGCAGACGACATTATTTCTTGGTATGAAAACACTGATGGTTTGGGTTCTTTTGGATCCATCCAAATTATTTCCAACGAAGCTGTCTTTATCCGGGATGTGCTTTCTATTGATGTGGACAATGATGGGGATATGGATGTAGTTTCAGCTTCAGCTGAAGATGATAAAATAGCTTGGTATGAGAATGTAGATGGTACAGGTAGTTTTGGAGGACAACAGATAATAGACTCCAACCTCGAAAACCCGAGAACGTTGTATGCTGCCGATCTGGATGGGGATGGCTATAAGGATGTGCTTTCGGGCACTCGAACCATCGAGCCTACAGCTAAACTAGTATGGTATAAAAACCAGACTGATTTGGGTATTGGGGAAAACAATGGTATTGATGTACTGTTATACCCAAACCCGGTAAAGAATATTCTCTATATTAGTGCCCAATCAACAGCCATAAACAGTATAACGGTTTATACCGTATTGGGTGAAGCGGTATTAAAAACAGGGGTTTTTGACAATTCAATTAATCTGTCAAGTTTGCCAACGGGTACTTACTTTGTAAAGATTGAAACAGATGCGGGAAGTATTACAAAGGAGGTTATTAAAGAGTAATATTCCAAAACAAGAGGCATCAAATTCCAAATTTTGATAATTTAGAACCTAATGCCATCTCCATTCATGGAAAGAATGTTACTTTTTGTCAAAATCTACTGAAAGGGAATTCACACAAAATCGTTGTCCAGTTTCGGTAGGGCCATCATTAAAAACATGCCCTAAATGGCTTCCGCAGGTAGCGCATAGAATTTCTGTACGGATCATTCCTAAAGAAGTATCACGAACATATTCTACAGCGCCGTCAATGGCTTCATCAAAAGAAGGCCAGCCACAACTACTTTCAAACTTGTTATCGCTTTTGAATAAAGGAGTGTTACAAGCTCCACATTCGTAGGTGCCATTTTCAAAATGAATATTATACTTACCGGTGTGTGGGCGTTCTGTGCCAGCTTCACGAAGAATTCGATAACGCTCGTCACCTAACTCTTCTCGCCATTCGGCTTCGCTTTTTTGTATGGAATATTTGTTATTACTCATCTTTTACTGGTATAAAGTCTAAAGCGGCCCCATTAATACAGTGTCTTTTTCCTGTGGTTTCCTGAGGGCCATCGTTAAAAACGTGCCCTAAGTGACCACCACAAGTGGCACAATGCTCTTCATTACGACTGTACCCTAATTTATTGTCAGTTGAAAATTCTACATTTCCTTCAATAAACCGATCAAAACTTGGCCATCCGGTTCCGCTTTTAAATTTGTTTTCACTTTTATACAAAGGGGTTCCACAAGCAGCACATACGTATGTTCCTTTGTCTTTATTACTGTTTAATTCGCTAGAAAAAGGGCGTTCGGTGCCTGCTTCCCGTAGTACATGGTATTCCATATCTGTTAGCTCTGCTTTCCATTCAGCATCGGTTTTGGTAACCTCGTATTCCTTTTGTTCTTTTTTATCTTGTGCTTTGGAGTTACAGCTAAATAGTACTACACTACACAGTAAAAAAATGATCTTTTTCATAGTTTATTTTTCAAGGTTAATGACTTCAATTTCTGAATTGCTCATAATCTCATTCTTTGCCAAATCTGCAGTTGCAAATTCGGCTAAGACTATGGCAATTCTAACTATTTGGTCGTTTTGATACTTTGAACCTAACTGTGAAAATTTATAATTGAATGTTAAAAGTTTCAATAGCTTCGTCCATGCTCATTTTTGCATCTGCAAACTCTGCTGGGACAACTACAAAACGAAACGTTTGGTTGTCTGTAAAGTCTAATGGGAGTGTTTGCGGATCATAATTACCATCTATTAAAACCTGAACATCTACAAATGTTTGCAGATGGATATATTGAATAACTTCACCATTGCTCAAATAAAAGTTCTGAGGAAGCTGAGTCCATACGTCAAAGCCATCTTCATCTACAGCTTCTAAACGATAAGCTAATACAGCATCACTTTCAAAAACTTCAAATGGATATGAAAAACGATCTGTTTGATACAAGTTGTCTTGTGAATTAAAATTGAAAGTAGTTGTTACTTCAAAAGTTTGAGCTAAAAAATCATCTCCTGGAGGACCAGCAGGTCCTGGATCGCCCTCACACGATGTAAATATAAAAGTAGTTGAAAGCGCTAAAAATAAAAGTATCTGTTTCATGATTTGTTTGTTTTAATTGGTAATATATCAAAAGCTATTCCAGTTTTTATATAAATTTTAATAAAAAGCAGTAGTTTTATTTTTAACTTTAAATTTGAAACGTAAAATAACTTACAATGAATTATAAAAAAACACTATCTCTACTAACAGTACTTGCTTTTGCTGTAGCCTGTAGTACTAATCCATTTACAGGGAAAAAGACCTTAGCATTGGTACCGAATTCACAGATATTACCGATGGCTTTTCAGCAATATGATCAGTTTTTAAATGAAAATAAAGTTGTTACAGGGACAGCGGATGCGCAAATGATTCAAAAAGTAGGTCAAAAAATTGCTGCAGCTTCCGAGCGTTACTTAACGGCCAATGGGTATGCTGGATATTTAAAAAATTATCGATGGGAGTATAACCTAGTGCAAGACGATGCAGTAAACGCTTGGTGTATGCCAGGAGGTAAAATTGTTTTTTATACAGGTATTTTACCCGTTACCCAAAACGAAGCAGGTGTAGCAGCCGTTATGGGGCACGAAGTGGCACATGCATTGGCCAATCACGGACAACAGCGAATGAGCGCCGGGCAATTGCAACAATTGGGAGCCGTAGCAGGAAACTTAGCATTGGCCAATAATCCTGAAAATCAACAATTATTTAATCAGTATTATGGTGTTGGATCTCAAGTCGGGGTTATGCTACCTTTTAGCCGAAGCAATGAGACCGAAGCCGATAAAATAGGCTTAACTTTAATGGCCATTGCTGGCTATGAACCTGCTGTAGCAGCAGATTTATGGCAACGTATGCAACAACAAGGAGGCGGAGCACCGCCAGAAATATTAAGTACCCACCCATCTAACGATACGCGTATAAATAATATACAAAGTTGGGCCGCTGGCGCAAAAGTAGAAGCTCGTAAATTTGGTGTAACTACTTTTAAGAAATAAGTTTTTAAATAGAATAAATTCAAGTAATTTAGTCCCGTTCAGTTAGTAATTTGAACGGGACTTTCTTTTATTCGTAAAAATTAAAATATGACCAACTTACCAAAGGGCAGCAAGAAACTTTTAAATGCTTGGGCTGTTTACGACTGGGCCAACTCAGTTTATAATTTAGTCATTTCTTCGGCTATTTTCCCCATTTTTTATGGTGCTTTAACGCTAGTAAAAGACGAAAATGGTAATATACTGGACGATACCATTACTTTTTTAGGGTTTGACTTTAATAACGATACGCTTATTAGCTACGTTACTGCAGCTGCTTTTTTAGTAGTTTCTATTTTAAGTCCGTTATTAAGTGGGGTTGCCGATTATGTTGGGAATAAGAAAATTTTTATGAAATTTTTCTGCTATTTAGGAGCTGTTTCGTGTATTGGTCTCTTTTGGTTTTATTTAGACCATTTATGGTTTGGCTTACTGTGTTACTTTTTAGCTCTGATTGGGTTTTGGGCTAGTTTGGTTTTTTATAATTCGTATTTACCAGATATTGCTTTCCCTGAACAGCAAGATAAAATTAGTGCCAAAGGATATTCATTAGGATATATAGGGAGTGTTATATTGTTGTGTATATGTTTGGCGATGATCTTGATGCATGAAACTTTCGGTTTTGAAGATGAAGGGTTACCAACGCGCTTGTCATTTGTATTGACCGGGGTTTGGTGGATTGGATTTAGTCAGTACACCTATTATTATCTTCCAAAGGGCAACAAAAAACAAAAATTTACAAAACACCTTCTTTTCAACGGATTTAAGGAACTAAAGAAAATTTGGAATAATCTAGGCGAAAACAAAAGTCTAAAACGCTATCTCACCGCTTTCTTTGTTTATAGTATGGCCGTACAAACTATTATGCTGGTCGCTACGTATTTTGGGATAGAAGAACTAGATTGGGGCGAAACCGATGTTACTGTTGGATTAATAGTAAGTATATTATTAATACAATTAGTAGCGGTTTTAGGAGCCTTTTTAACGTCCCGTGCTTCTGCGAAATTCGGAAATATTAATACATTAATTGTTTTGAATATTATTTGGATTTGCATCTGTATATACGCTTACTCGATTACGACACCCGAACAGTTCTATGTTACAGCTGGGTTTGTAGGTTTGGTAATGGGCGGAATTCAATCGCTCTCGCGTTCAACTTATTCTAAATTAATCCCGGAAGGAGCGGTCGATACGGCTTCGTACTTTAGCTTTTATGATGTGGCTGAAAAAATTGGAATTGTAATCGGGATGTTTAGTTATGGCTTTGTAGCTCAAATAACAGGTAGCATTCGGTATGCAATATTATTTTTTATATTATTTTTCGCCGTAGGACTTATACTGTTGTTTCGTGTACCACGAAAGTTGGAAGTTTCAGAGTAAAGAAAATCCTAAAAAAATATTGAAAACATCTTTTTAGGATTTGTATTTAATTTTCATTGTGTTGGTGTCTGAGTGTCCTAACGATAGGTGGGAAGTATTGAAGAGACAGCATGTAAACTACATCGATTTAATGGTTCCGCTTCCCAAAACCTTGGTATCGCTTTTTGATGGATTTCCTTTATAAGAAATATCGCCAGATCCATTTACTCGCGCTTTTATACTTTCTTTTGCTGAAACGGTTGCATCTCCAGAACCAGAAACATATACTTCAGTAGCATTGGCTTCAAAACTTCTACCGTCAAAATCACCACTACCGCTTAGTTTCAGTTCAAAGTCATCGGTGTTTCCGCTTAGTTTCATATCACCAGATCCAACTATTTTTGCATGGAAGGAGTTTGATTCCACATTCAAAATAATATCACCAGAGCCTACTAAACTTGTTTCAAAATCATCAGTTTTAATTATATTAGTAGAAGTAATATCGCCAGAACCAACTAATTTCACTACAGAAAGATCTTGAAACGGAACCGTTACATCAATTCCTTTTTTAGTGCTAATGGAATGTCCTTTTTTTACTGAAATTGTCAAGGTGTTACCACTTGTGCTAATATCTAAATGTTCGTGTATGTTGTTGTCTGTTGAAACGGTGATGGAACCCTCTTTGCCGCTAACAAGGGTTACATCCATAGATCCAGTTACGTGTACGTTGTCATAATCACCTGTTGAAACGGTTTTCGTGGTTACATTTCCATCTCCTTTAACTTTTGAATTATTCCAGTTTTGTGCAAGTGCCTGTTGTCCTGTTATTGACAGTAAAAAAACAATAAGTACGCTTTTTGATAGTGTTTTCATGTGTTTATTTGGTTTTTAATTTTTATTAAAAGTAACTCCGCCATAATCGGAATTTATATGTACAGTATTTCCAGAGCTTTGTGTTCCGTGATATCCACTATAATTTCTACTGCTATAATCTTTTGATGATTTTAAAACTGTTACATCTTCTTCGCCTTTTAAGCTAGCATATGATAAATCTACGACGAAATCAAAATTATAACCGCTATCAAACCCAAGTTTAATACCTGTGTAATCTGCTTTTATAGTGACATCTTTTGCGGTATTTGTGATATTTTCTACTCTAATAGATCCATAACCAGTATTTAAATTTAATGAACCTGTTACAGTTTCTATTTGATTATTTACATAATCACCTTTCCCTATTACTTTTTGTGCTTTACCTATAATTACTTTTCCGTAATCGCAATTATAGTTAATGCTTTGAGCTTCTAAAATTTCAGACTTTGTATAATCTGCGGTTAACTCTAAACGTTCTGTTTTTTCTAAGGTAAACCCTGAATAATCTGCGTTAATACGGCCGCTTTTCATATAACCAATAGTAGATTTATCTGTATAATCAAAAGTTAGGGAGTTATCATCTGCCAGTAGTTCACCAATGATTAATTGACCATAATCACAGTTTATTTTGGCGTTACCTTTAAGTTTATTGATATGGATGGCGCCATAATCATTATTCAAATCCACTGTATTTGTAATAGGCAGTTTAATAGAATAATTGACTTCTACCGAAACATTGCTTTTAGTATTGCTTCCCCACCAGCTCCAGCCAGACTTTTTTTCGTTAAAAATAGTTTCAGCATTCACTAATGAAGCATTTCCGTTAAGCTCGATATTAATTTCTTTGAGCCGTTCAATAACTTTTTCTTCGTTATCGCCATTGGTTTTAATGGTAACTTCAATAACCGTTCGGTTTTCGGTCCAGGTTACAATATCTATGTTTCCATAACTGTTATTCACGTTAAGACCGGCACCTGAGTTTACGTTAAATTCTTTTTTAACGGTCTTCTCTTTGGTGTATTTTCCTTTCATTTTACCATCTGTGGCAATAGCCAATGTAGGTAGCAATAAAAGAAAAAGTAGTGTTTTAGATTGTATTTTCATTTCTATTTGCTTTAAGTGTTTTAATTTCTTCAATAGTTTTAATTACGTTTTCCAAAAGATCGATCCTGTTTTGGAAATTGGTGATCATCGCATAAATTACTCGTTTGTCATTTCCGCTTTCTGTGAGATCGCCTTTTAAGGTTTCATATTCTTTCTCGAGCAGTTCTATTTGTGTTAGCGCGTCAGTAACCAGTTCTTTGGTTTCAGGACTTTCAAAGCTTTTTAAAGTTTGTAACTCCTTGTTGATGGCGGTCGTAAAAAAAGATTGTGTTTTCTGCATCTCCGGGGAAACACTGGCTAAATCGCTAGCTTGTGCTTCGGTATTCTGAAATAAAAATCCAAGCGCTAAGATTACAGCTATACTTGCAACAATACTTAACGGTTTCCACCAGCTTATTTTTTCAACATCTTTCTCTTCTGAAATATTTTTGCCAGTTTCAGTTTGTACGTTCAATTTTGCTAAAAATCTTTTTTGATGTCCTTGTGGTGTGTCGTGCACGTCAAAATCTGTTCGGTTTTGTTCAAATAAAGTATCTATATCATCTTTTTTCATGACGCAATTTTTAATTTTTTCCGTAAGCTTTCTTTAGCTCGTGAAACTAATGTTCTGCAATTTGCATAGGTAATGTCCAGTATTTCGCACATTTCTTCATAATCATACCCTTCAATTAAATGAAGCGTTAATACTTGTTGGTAGCTACTGTGTAAACTACTCATACAACTTAATACAGCTGCTGCCTTTTCATTGCTATAATCGTTTTCTGTAATTCCAGAAGTCGCTTCTACTGTTGCAGCGATAGTTTCATCTGGCAAATCGATAAAACGTTGTTGTTTTTTGTATTGTGAAATACTGTTGTTTACCACAATCCGTTTTAACCAAGCTCCAAAAGTTGCCGTTCCTTTAAAAGATTCCAGTTTGCTGAAGGCGGTTATAAAAGATTCTTGCATAATATCTTCTGCTTCTGCAGTATCTTTTACAATCCGCACGGCTACATTGTACATGGCACGTTGATAGCGGTTGTACACTTCTAATTGTGCTAAATGGTTTCCTTTTTTACAAAGAACTAGTAATGAGTCAATATGTTGGTCGGTCAATGTCAAAAACAATCTTGTTTAATTTAAAGATAGGTATTGTTTAAAATTGTTACAGTTCTTATTAATTTTTTTTTGGATTATCAATAACCCTAATTTTAAGGTTCGGCATTAATTGTTTTATCTACGATGGATTATTAAGATTGCTTGTCCATCAAGATTGTATGTTTAATTTATCTATAGCAAAGCCATAGATACTCCATAGATACTCCATAGATAGTTCATTGTTTTGTAGGAAAAAAAATAAGTTTGTAGGAAGAAACAAGAAATGAAAAAATAAAACAAACCAATAAAAAACATAAAAGGCTTTTTGAATATAAATAAATAATGGAACGACAAATCAAATGGGTTTATGATACGAAAAATTGAATAGAAAAGTAAAGGAGAATATAAACCCTAATTTTCTATTCAAGTAGTATTCTTTTCAAGCATAGAATTCACTCAGTTTATAAAAAAACGCAAAGAAGGGTAAAAATATAGCTTGTATTGGCATAACTATTGAATATTATAGTTTAGAGACCGATAGGCATAACGCTAAGCACTTGGTTTCCATAAAAACAAGTATAAAGAATTATTTAAAAACAGCTATTGTGCACCTTTTTTAGTGACACAATGTCTTAAAATAGTATATGGCCCATTCAAAAGTTAAAACATTAGACAGTTTGTCATTGCAAGAATTAGAGCAAGATGCCGAGTTAATCCCTTTAATGACGGCTGAAGACGAAGATGCAATGAATAAAGAAGAATTACCGGAAATACTTCCTATTCTTCCGCTTCGCAATACAGTTTTATTCCCTGGAGTAGTAGTTCCTATTACTGCTGGACGCGATAAATCGATCAAATTAATAAATGAAACCAATAAAGGCAGTAAAACCATTGGAGTTGTTTCTCAAAAGGATGAAGAAGTTGAGGATCCTAATTTAAACGAAATAAACACCGTTGGTACCGTTGCAAAAATTCTTAGGGTTTTAAAAATGCCTGACGGAAATACAACCGTAATCATACAAGGTAAAAAACGCTTTGAAACCACAGAGGTAATTACTACCGAACCGTATATGACGGCCACCATTCGGGAAGTTAAAGAAGCAAAACCTGCTAAAGAAAGCGAAGAGTTTTCTGCAATTATTGATTCTATTAAAGAGATTGCCCTTGAAATTATAAAAGGAAGTCCAAATATTCCTTCGGAGGCGGCTTTTGCTATTAAAAACATTGAAAGCAATTCATTCTTAATAAACTTTGTTTCTTCAAACTTGAACATTTCAGTTAAAGAAAAGCAGAGCTTGCTTGAAATGAACGATCTTAAAGAGCGTGCAATGGAGACGCTTAAATATATGAATGTTGAGTTACAGAAGCTATCATTGCGTAACGACATTCAATCTAAGGTACAAAGTGATATCAATCAACAGCAGCGCGAGTATTTTCTTCAACAACAAATGAAGACCATTCAGGAAGAATTGGGAGGAAATTCCAATGAAGCTGAAATACAAGAAATGCGCGAAAAGGCGAAAGCAAAAAAGTGGGGAGACGAAGTACAGGAGCATTTTGATAAAGAAATCACCAAATTGCAACGTATGAATCCGCAAGTTGCAGAATATAGCATTCAAAGTAACTATTTGGATTTGTTACTTGACTTACCTTGGAATGAATTTAGCACGGATAAATTCGACTTAAAAAGAGCGAGAAAAATTCTAGATCGTGATCATTATGGTTTAGACGATGTTAAAAAACGAATTATTGAATATCTAGCGGTTCTAAAACTTCGGAACGATATGAAATCACCGATACTTTGTTTATACGGACCTCCGGGAGTTGGTAAAACATCGTTAGGTAAATCAATCGCCGAAGCCTTGGGTAGAGAATATGTTAGAATGTCGCTAGGTGGTTTACGGGATGAAGCTGAAATACGCGGACACCGTAAAACCTATATTGGTGCTATGCCGGGACGTATCATTAAGAACATTAAAAAAGCAGAAACCAGTAATCCAGTTTTTGTTTTAGATGAAATTGATAAACTTTCAATAGGAAGCCAAGGAGATCCTTCTTCGGCCATGTTAGAAGTTTTAGACCCAGAACAGAACAATTCTTTTTATGATAATTTCTTAGAGTTAGGCTATGATTTGTCTAAAGTGATGTTTATCGCTACTTCAAATAGCTTAAGCACCATACAACCAGCGCTTCGTGACCGTATGGAAATAATTAATGTTACGGGTTACACCGTCGAAGAAAAAGTTGAAATTGCAAAACGACACTTATTACCAAAACAATTGGAAGAACACGGTCTTACAAAAGACGACCTAAAAATTGGTAAAAAGCAATTAGAAAAAATAGTAGAAGGGTACACTCGTGAAAGTGGTGTTCGTAGCTTAGAAAAGCAAATTGCTAAAATGGTTCGTTATGCTGCAATGAAAATTGCAATGGACGAAGAGTATGAGAAAAAAGTAACCAATGAAATTGTAGTTGACGCATTAGGAAGCCCAAAATTAGAACGAAACAAGTACGAAAATAATGACGTAGCTGGAGTGGTTACTGGATTGGCTTGGACGCGTGTTGGTGGCGATATATTATTTATTGAATCCACACTTTCTAAAGGGAAAGGACAGTTAAATATGACTGGAAACCTTGGTAAGGTGATGAAAGAATCAGCAACCATTGCGTTGGAATATATAAAGTCTAATGCTGAAGAATTAGGCATTTCGCCAGATATTTTCGAGAAATACAATGTGCACGTACACGTTCCAGAAGGAGCTACCCCTAAAGATGGGCCAAGTGCAGGTATAACGATGCTAACCTCGTTAGTTTCCTTGTTTACGCAACGTAAAGTAAAGAAAAGCATTGCGATGACTGGTGAAATTACATTACGTGGAAAAGTACTTCCCGTTGGTGGAATTAAAGAAAAAATATTAGCTGCTAAGCGTGCTCACATTAAAGAAATTTTATTGTGTGAAGATAATAAGCGTGATATAGATGAAATTAAAGCTGAATACTTAAAAGGGTTGACGTTTCATTACGTAAAAGATATGAGCGATGTACTAGATTTAGCACTTACCAAACAAAAGGTTAAGAACGCTAAGAAGCTTTAAAATAATTAATACCCCTTGATAAATCCATTCATAATATAGGTTTTTCAAGGGGTAAATTATATCTATATTTGAAAACCTTTTATTCGGTTTAAAAATAAATTAATATTGCAGTCGTTAAAAGGTATAGAAAAAGCTAACTACTGTACATGAACCAAAAGGTTTACTTCTTAGTATTTACAATTTTACTATCAACTACTGCTGTGGCGCAAGTAGGTGGGCGTTCAACCTATCAGTTTTTAAATTTGGTAAATTCCCCTCGTCAAGCAGCTTTAGGAGGAAAGACAATAACAAATTACGATTACGACCCTACGCAAGCACTTTTTAACCCGGCGGCGATTAATCCAGCGATGGATAATCAATTCTCTCTTAATTATGCCAATTATATAGGTGATGTAAATTACGGAACAGCAGCCTATGCTTATGCTTGGGATCGCCGTACACAAGTAATTAATGCAGGGGTTACTTATATTAACTACGGAAAGTTTGACGGATATGATGAACAAGGAAATGCAACCAATAGTTTTAGTGGGGGCGAAGTAGCCTTGTCTTTTGGTCACGCTCGAAATATTGCGTTTACTGATTTTTATGTAGGAGCCAATGTAAAATTTATATCCTCTAAATTAGAACAGTACAGCTCTTTTGGAGTAGCTACCGATATTGGTGTTATGTATTTCTATGAAGATTGGGACTTACACATTACTGGAGTCGCTAGAAACATAGGGACACAAATTACTCCCTACCACGAAACCTACGAAAAACTCCCTTTTGAGTTAATCTTCGGAATATCACAAACCCTTAAAAATATACCTATAAGGTGGCATTTTACCTTAGAGAATATGCAACGATGGAATGTAGCCTTTGCCAACCCCAATCGTGATGAAACAGATTTAGAGGGAAATTCTACAGGTGAAAAAATCAACTTTATTGATAATGCATTCCGCCATATGATCGTTGGGATTGAACTTTTTCCCAAAGGAGGTTTTAATATTCGGTTAGGCTATAATTTACGTAGGGGAGAAGAACTTCGAATAATAGAACAAAGAGCCTTTGCTGGGTTAAGCGCTGGATTTTCTTTAAAACTGAATAAATTGCGGCTGAGTTATTCGTATTCACAATATAGTTTGGCGGCTTCAACGAGTACTTTCGGACTCAATATAGACTTACAATAATGCATAAAATTACCATTGCCATAGACGGCTACTCATCCACCGGAAAAAGTACAGTTGCCAAGCAGTTGGCAGATTGGTTGGAATATGTGTATATCGATACTGGCGCAATGTATCGTGCCGTAACGTTGTACGCTATGGAAAATGGTTTTATTTCTGAAGAAAAATTTGATAAGAAAGCACTTATCAAAAAACTATCAGAAATTCATTTAGAATTCAAAAAAAGCAGTCCTACAGCAAAAGCTGAAATATTCCTTAACGGAAAAAATGTAGAAAGCGAAATAAGGACTTTAGATGTTTCAGAATTTGTAAGTCCAATCGCCACCGTTTCCGAAGTGCGAAAAAAACTAGTAGAACAACAGCAACGAATGGGGTCTGAAAAAGGCGTTGTAATGGATGGTCGCGATATTGGCACCATTGTCTTACCCAAAGCCGAACTGAAAATCTTTATGAACGCTTCCGCAGAACAACGCGCGAAACGAAGGTACGATGAGCTTACCGAACGTGGTGACCAAGTTACATTTAAAGATGTTTTAAAAAACGTTCAGGAACGCGACCATATAGATACTACCCGTAAAGATTCTCCTTTACGAAAAGCAGATGATGCTATTGAAATTGACAACAGTGAAATGAACTTGGAAGATCAATTTCACATTATTCTGCAATTAGCCAAAGACCGAATAGCCGGAAGGGTTTAATTTGTCATTTCCACCTTAGGAGAAATCTCATTTTCACGGTGCCTGAGTGTCCCGACGATAGGAGGAAAGTATCGAATGCATAACACCTACCACTTTCTTTTCAAAACACTTTGATTATCAAAAGAAAAACAGTAATTTTGCACTCCTTTTAGCGACGAGGCAAGAATAAAAGGAATGATAAAATTTAATCTAAATCCTTCTGTGGGATGGTCGCGGTAACTTCTTGTAACAACACAGAATACAAATTGTTGAAATTCAGAATCTTTTAAAATGAATTTCACAAACATTATATTAAATGGCTGATAAAGCAAACAAAGATGCAGCAAAAGAAAAAGCTGCAGAAAAACAAGAAGATGTAGCTGTTGCAGAACAAAAAGCTACTGAGGAAACTCAAAAACCTCAAGAAGAACTTTCTTTAAAGCAAAGAGATCCTAAACAATTTTTAGAAGAATTCAACTGGCATAACTACGAAGAGGGTATTGACCCAATCGATGACGGTAAGTTAGAAGAGTTTGAAAAATTAGTTACTGAAAACTTTGTTGACACATTAGATGATGAAGTAGTAGAAGGAGAAGTAGTTTATATTACAGATCGTGATGCTATTATCGACATCAATGCGAAAAGTGAAGGTGTAATCTCTTTAAACGAGTTTCGTTACAATCCAGACCTTAAAGTTGGTGACAAAGTAGAAGTATTGATCGATGTACGTGAAGACAGTACAGGACAATTAATTCTTTCTCACCGTAAGGCTAGAACTATTAAAGCTTGGGAGCGTGTTAATGATGCTCATGATGATGCTACTATTGTTAACGGTTATGTTAAATGCCGTACTAAAGGTGGTATGATTGTAGATGTATTCGGTATCGAAGCTTTCTTACCAGGTTCACAAATAGATGTGAAGCCAATTCGTGATTACGATGCATATGTAGGAAAAACAATGGAATTCAAAGTTGTGAAAATCAACCACGAATTTAAAAACGTTGTTGTTTCGCATAAAGCACTTATCGAAGCGGATATCGAAGAACAGAAAAAAGAAATTATCGGGCAGCTTGAAAAAGGACAAGTACTGGAAGGTGTTGTTAAAAACATTACTTCATACGGTGTATTTGTTGACCTTGGAGGTGTTGACGGATTGGTACACATTACAGACCTTTCTTGGTCTCGTATCAACCACCCGAACGAGATTGTGGACCTTGACCAGAAATTGAACGTTGTAATTCTTGACTTTGATGAGGATAAAACACGTATCCAATTAGGTCTTAAGCAATTAAAAGCTCACCCATGGGATGCTCTTGGAGACGACCTTAAAGTAGGTGATAACGTAAAAGGTAAAGTAGTTGTTATTGCAGACTACGGTGCATTTATTGAAGTTGCTGAAGGCGTTGAAGGGTTAATCCACGTTAGCGAAATGTCTTGGTCTACACACTTACGTAGCGCGCAGGATTTCGTAAATGTTGGTGATGAGGTTGAAGCTCAAATCCTAACTATGGACAAAGAAGACCGTAAAATGTCTCTTGGTATTAAGCAATTAACACCAGATCCATGGACTGATATTACAACTAAATATCCTGTAGGTTCTAGACACACAGGTATTGTACGTAACTTTACAAACTTTGGTGTATTTGTTGAATTAGAAGAAGGAATTGATGGATTAATTTACATTAGCGATCTTTCTTGGACTAAGAAAATCAAGCACCCAAGTGAATTTACTGAAATTGGAGCTGAATTAGACGTTGTTGTTCTTGAATTAGATGTTGAAGGACGCAAGTTAAGTTTAGGCCACAAACAAACAGAAGACAACCCTTGGGATAAGTACGAAGGTGAGTTTGCTGTAGGAACTAAGCACACTGCTAAGATTGACGAAATAGTAGACAAAGGAGCAACGATCGAGTTTAACGACGACATCACAGCATTTGTACCAAAACGTCACTTAGAAAAAGAAGATGGAACAGATCTTCAAAAAGGTGAAGAAGCAGAATTCCAAATTATTGAGTTCAACAAAGAATTCAAGAAAGTGGTAGTTTCACATATGGTTATCCATAAAGAAGAAGAAGCTAAGATTGTAAAAGATGCTGCTAAAAAACAAGCCGCACAATCCGAAGACTCTAAAACGACTCTTGGTGATGCAAATTCTAAACTTCAAGAATTGAAAGACAAAATGAGCGGTAAATAAGCCTTCATTTCGTTATAAAAGTAAAGCCCTTCAGAGATGAAGGGCTTTTTTTATTGATTATAGTTTATGCAAATTCTGGTTCTAACAGTTGCACATTGCTCTTTAAACGCTCGATAACAATATTCATCATTCGTTTATTTAAAGCAGAAGAGTCATTAATGTACGTTTCGTATTCGTACAAAGTAAATTGGCCAATGACCATTCCTTTTAAAGAATTCCGAAACTTCATGTCCTTGTGTATAGCATTATCAATATAATCCATCCGTTTTTCAACCGAAAGATCATAAAACACATTTTTATGTTTTCGAACATAATTTCTGAAAGCTGCCAATAATAAATTTTTCTGAAGCTTCACAACGGGGCGCAAGGTATTGTTCTGAAAATACTCTGCATCACTCATTTGGTCATTGAATGTTGCCGAAGGAATTTCGGGTCGTAATTGCAATAAAACTTCGTCTCTAGTTTCCATAATAATTGGGTTTTACTAAAATTATACATTTTAAAAGCCTCTTTTTTCTGAAACAACACATAGTTATAAACGGCTTTTCAACAGTTGTTTGCCGTTAAAATCGTCTTAATCCGTCCCTTTGTCTATAGTCTTTTCGGTACTTTTAAAAGAAAAAGATGGCAACAAAAACTTCTATAAATCCATATAATGGTGCTGAAATAAAATCTTACAAAACACACACCAAACCCGAAATTCAAGATATTTTAACAAAAGCCGATAAACGGTTTTATTCGTGGCGAGAAACCTCATTTGCAGAACGAAAAAAATTAATGTTGGCAGCCGCTTCTGAATTAAAAAATAATAAAGAAGAATATGCAAAGGATATGACCTTGGAAATGGGGAAACCCATAAAACAAGCCATTGCCGAAGTTGAAAAATGTGCGTGGGTTTGCGAATATTACGCCGAAAATGCAGAAGAACAATTAAAAAATGAAATAATTAAAACCGATGCCCATAAAAGTTATGTGAGTTATGAGCCTATGGGAGTAGTTTTAGCCATCATGCCTTGGAACTACCCGTTCTGGCAAGTGTTCCGTTTTGCAGCACCAGCTTTAATGGCTGGTAATATTGGGGTGTTGAAACACGCTTCCAATGTCTTCGGAAATGCGCTAAACATTGAAAAAGTATTTAAACGAGCTGGATTCCCAGACCACTGTTTTACTACTTTAAAAGTGGGAAGTGATGCTATTGAAGAAATTATAGAAAGCCCCATTGTAAAAGCCGTAACCTTAACGGGTAGCGGTCCTGCTGGCTCTGAAGTAGCAGCTACGGCTGGGAAAAATATAAAAAAAACAGTCTTAGAATTAGGTGGTAACAATGCTTTAGTCGTTTTAAAAGATTGCGATATAGATAAAACAATCGATACCTGTGTACAGGCTCGTTTTCAAAATACTGGACAAAGTTGTATTGCCGGAAAACGGTTATTGGTAGACGAATCAATTTCAGAAGAATTTATTGAAAAGCTAGTAATAAAAGTACGGGAATTGAAAAGCGGTGACCCTGTAGATGAAGAAACCTTTATTGGTACGTTGGCACGAGAAGATTTAGCGAAAGATTTAGAAGAACAGGTTGAAAAATCTGTAAAAGCTGGTGCAAAACTGGAAATAGGAGGAAAGCGGCAAAACGCTTATTTCGAACCAACTGTAGTGAGTAATGTTTCTCCTGAAATGACTATGTTTAAGGAAGAAACCTTTGGTCCTGCATTATCTGTTACCACCTTTAAAACGGTTGATGAAGCCATTGAACTTTCCAATAACTCAAAATTTGGTTTAGGAGTTTCTCTCTTTTCTAAAGACACTGAAGCTACTGAAAAAATAGCGTATCGTTTTAATGAAGGTGCTGTATTTATAAATGAATTGGTGAAAAGTGATCCGCGTTTACCTTTTGGAGGTGTTAAAAATAGCGGGTATGGGCGCGAGTTAAGCAACCACGGAATTACAGAGTTTGTAAATAGAAAAACCGTTTATATAAATAAATAAAACAAAAAAAAGCTCGCAATTTAATTGCGAGCTTTTTTAAAGAGTATTGTTTAGTTATTTTTTAGAAAGAAATTCTTCTTTGGTTTTGATGGTTGGCTTTTCAATCTCATTCTTTTCTATGAATTTCATGAATTTTTCACCTTCTTTATTTTTAATCTTTTGATAACGCTTTTTAGCCTCAGCAAACTCTTCAGAAATTAACTCTAAATTTTGCTTTTGAGATGCTGTTACCCGACTAAAAGTACCTGCAATACTCGAGTATAAATCTGCCATCCGTTCTCTCAATTCTGGCTCAGCGGAAGTGACATAGTTGTCACCGGTGGTAATCACTAAGTCTTTCCGAAGTTTTTCTAATGCGTCATACAGTTTTTGAGCATCTTTTTTACCTTTAGGATTGTTTTCAATTACTGAATTAGCTTTGGTTTGCAATTCGCCTAATTCATACACCATATATGCTAAATCTTCAACCATATTAAATAGTTGTGTTGTTAATTGCTCTTGCTCTTTACGTTCAGCTAATGTAGTTAAGGATTTTTCATCATATTTTACATCTATTGTAGTCTCGTAGGTGTCTTTGCCTTTTGTCAATACTACGTTGTATGTTCCTGCTGGTACTCGAGGTGCTGTAAAACCTCCGTATGAAAGTGTTTTTCCAGCTGCCATTTTTGGAATAGAACTCGTATAATTCCAGTTTACAATATTGATGCCTTTTGATTTTCCAGGAGAAAGGGAGGCTATTTTGTTTCCTTTCATATCTTGGATTTCCATTTCCATTTTTCCGAAGGTATGTCTCTTCTTCAAATAGTAAGCTATCCTAGCTGAAGTTGGTTTATTGCCGCCTACAAATTGTGTTTCAGTTCCAAAACTACCGCTAAAGCCACTGTCTTCTGGCATAGTAAAAGCTTCCGAATCAAAAAAGTGAACGTCTTCTTCTAAAATAGATGGGGTAAGTTGACGTAATGGACTTATATCATCTATTATAATAACACCGCGTCCGTGGGTACCCATAACAATGTCGTTAGTTTGTTTTTGCATATCGATAAAATGAACAGCTACGGGTGGCATGTTATTGGTAAATTGTGACCAGTTTTTGCCTCCATCTATAGTAACATATAATCCCATTTCAGTGCCTAAAAACAGTAAATCTTCATTTTCATTATCTTCTTGAATATTTCGAACAAAAGCATTCTCTTGAATATCTTCTGAAACAATCGACTTCCAAGTTTTACCGTAATCTGTAGTTTTCAATGCGTATGGTTTCATATCACCAGTTGTATGTCCTTCAAAAACGGCATAAGCTGTTCCTTTTTCATGTACACTCGCTTCAATATGATATACCCAAGTATTGGCTGGAATACCCGTTAAATTTTCAGAAACGTTGTTCCAGTTTTTTCCACCATCGGTTGTTACTTGTACATTTCCATCGTCAGTTCCTACCCAGATAATGTTTTCATCTAAAGGAGATTCTGCAATTGTAAAAATAGTTGTGTGGTTTTCAGCTCCGCTATTATCTACAGAAAGCCCTCCAGATTCTGATTGATCTTGTTTATCAGGATCATTCGTGGTTAAATCTGGAGAAATAATCTGCCACGTTTCGCCCATATCTTCACTTTTATGTACAAATTGGCTTCCCATATAAAAGCGGTCTGGAGCGTGAGTACTTACTGCCATTGGAGCATTCCAGTTAAAGCGTAATTCAGCATCTCCTTTTTTAGGCAACGGTTGGATGGTTCGAGTTCTATTTCTGCCTACATCATAACGCCAAACATTTTGAGCCCCTTGCATTTCAGAATAAATAATGTTTTTGGTTGGGTGTTTTAATACTCTAAATCCGTCGCCGTAACCCACACTATTCCAGTCACGAGCATTTACACCACCTGGAGAAGAAGATGGGCCGTACCAGCTTCCATTATCTTGTAAACCACCATACACATTATAAGGTTCGGCATCGTCAGTACTTATGTGATAAAATTGTGAAAGTGGCAAATCTTCAACAATTTCAAATACGGAACCACCATTCCAAGAGCGGTACAGACCGCCATCGGTAGCTGAATACATAATATCGCTATCATTTATATGGAATGTGATATCGTGAATATCACTGTGCATATTCCCTAAATTTTTGAACGTTTTACCACCATCCCGGCTTATAGAACCGGTAAGACCACCTTTTACAACAATATCAGGGTTTTTAGGATCAACAGTAATACGCGAAAAGTAAAAAGGGCGAACGGTTAACCCAAAATCATTGTTTAAATGTTCCCAACTTTTTCCGGCATCAGTAGATTTCCAAAGTCCGTTTTTATCTTTTTCTTCAGTTTCCAGTACCGAATACAAAATGTTATTTTCACTTGGAGCAACTGCAATGGCAATTCTACCTAAATCGCCTTCAGGAAAACCATTATGTATTTTATTCCACGTTTTCCCGCTGTCGGTAGATTTGTATAAGGCACTGTTTTTACCACCCGAATTAAAGCTCCATCCCGTACGTTTAAACTGCCACATAGAAGCATATAATACATTAGGGTTTTTAGGATCCATAATTACATCTGCTGCTCCGGTTGAGGGGCCAACGTATAAAATTTTATTCCATGTTTTTCCGCCATCGGTTGTTTTATAAACACCGCGGTCTTCGCTATCACTCCATAATGCACCTAAAACCCCTACAAATACTTCATCGGTATTATTAGGGTTAATAACTACGGAAGCAATTCGCTCACTATTTTCAAAACCAGGAATCTCTTTCCAGTTAGTTCCACCATCTGTTGATCTAAACAATCCATCGCCAACAGAAACCGAATTTCGAGTCCATGTTTCACCGGTACCCACCCAAATAGTTTGATCGGGGTCCTTTGGATCTAATGTCACTACTCCAATAGATTGCACGTGTTCGTCAAAAATAGGGGAGAACGTAGCTCCTCCATCATTTGATTTCCAAACACCACCACCGGCAGTACCAATGTATATGATACGGGTATTTGTTGGGTGCATTTCAATATCATTAATACGACCGCTCATTAGTGCGGGGCCTATATGGCGAGCTTCCATATCGCCAAATAATTCTTTTCCTTTTAAAGCGGTTTCTTGCGCTGAAATTGAAATCGGCAAAAGAGCTAATACTAATAAGGTGTACAGTAATTTTTTCATGAGTTGGTTTTTTTGAAGTGAATTACAATGTGGAATAAAAAATCCCCGTCGAGCGGGGATTTTTAAGTTGTACTATTAAATTATTCAGGGAAAGCAAACATTCCCTCATTGGTTTCTGGGTTTAGCGTAATATCTTTTACTTTAAGGTTTTGGCCAGAAATTCCCATATCAAAAGGGAAATACAAACCATCCACTTCTTGATAATCACTCATAGAGTTTGTTACAGTTTGTCCTTTCATAGGACCTTGTTGAACTTCATTTTGAGTCGCAATAGGAACAAAATTTTCAGTTTCAAAAAAGTAATACGTTACATTTGGAACCTCTTCGCCATCGACCATCATTGGTTCTTTGGTTAATCTAAGCTTATAGGTTTCAGTACCTTCAATCGTTTCCTTGCCCATAGCTTCTACCGTATAGCCTTTTTCTTTGTAGTTGAAAAATGGAGAAGGAAAGTCCTTCTTAGCTTGCTGTTTCATGTTTTGATTCATTTCAGCATCACTTTTTTCAGCTTGCATCGTCATCATATTTGTAGTCCAAAGTGTTTCACCATCAAAAGCCATTTGTTTAATTTCTTGACCTTGAAAGTTGATAGTTACTAATTGTTCTCCATCTTTGGTTTGGATAACATCCACAGGAATTTCCATTCCTTGAGCATTTACACTTCCAGAAATTTTAATGGCTTCCAGATTGCTCCAATTATCTTTACCTCCAGTTGTTTCAAAATAGTTATCAATAATTTCATCTGCTGTTTGAGCCGAAATAGGAGCTACAGTAACAAGCAATAAAGCGATGAATAGTGTTTTTGCAGTTTTCATGTTGTATATGTTATGGTTTATTGTAAAAGTAAGACACTTTTTTAATGATTATGTTACAATATATTGAATTTTTTTTCAGAAGAAAAAAGTTACAAAACCCGTATCTTTACTCTAAAAGATAGATGTTATGAAATTTGGTAAAGTTGACGACCCCTCAAAAATAGATTTTACATTACCTGAAGTTCATCCAGATACGAAAAAAACGCTTTCTAATTATAAACCTGTTTCCACACCCAACTTATATGTAGGTTGCGCCAAATGGAACCGGGCCGATTTAAAAGGATTCTACCCAAGAGGAACAAAAGATGAGCTGGAATATTATTCTAGACAATTTAATAGTATTGAATTGAATGCTACTTTTTATAGAATTTTCCCGGCTGATGTTTTTGCAGGATGGTACGAAAAAACACCGTCTGATTTTCGTTTTTTTCCGAAGTTTTTTCAAGGAGTTTCGCACTGGAAGCGATTAAATGATTTTGAAGGTTATTTGAACGATTATCTATTAAATGCTTCTAACCTGAAAGAAAAGCTGGAAATGGCTTTTGTGCAAACACACAATAACTTTAAACCTACCAATATGGATAGGTTAGACCCATTTTTTAAAGCGATACCTAAGGATATGCGCATTGCTATGGAGTTTCGGCATACCGATTGGTTTAATGACGAAGCTGTTTCAGAGGAATTGTATGATATACTTGAAAAGAATGATGTTACAAACATTATAGTAGATTCTGCTGGACGACGAGATTTACTACATATGCGAATGACCACCGACAGTGCTTTTATTCGATATAACGGCTCTAACCACGAAAGTGATTATACGCGTTTGGATGATTGGCTTGATAGACTAGAAGAATGGGTTGATCAAGGCTTACAGAATATCTACTTTTTTGTACACCAAAACATAGAAAAAGCATCGCCTCTACTTTCAGCTTATTTTATTGAGAAGGCTAATGAGCGCTTTGGTACCGATGTAAAAATTCCAAAAATGGATAAAACTAAAACCTTATTTTAATGAACTTTCATACCCGTAAATGGATAAAACCTGAAGATTTAAACCCAAATGGCACCTTATTTGGTGGCCGGTTGTTAGAGTGGATCGATGAAGAATCGGCCTTGTATGCCATTATCCAACTAGAAAACCCAAAAACGGTAACCAAATTTATGAGTGAGATTAATTTTCGAAGCTCAGCAAAAAAAGGTGATATTGTTGAAATAGGTCTAGAGGCTGTAAAATTTGGGACTTCTTCGTTAACACTTGCTTGTGAAGTACGTAATAAAATGACCCGTGAAGTAATAATTACCATCGACACAATAATTATGGTAAGTTTAGATGAAAACGGAAAGCCAAAACCACACGGCAAAAAAGAAATAGAGTTTGTAAAAGACCGGTTGGAAAATTAAAAGTAAACTGCTACATATCTAGTTCTACTTTTTGGACTCCATTTGCTTGTTCTTTAGCACGCTCTAATTGATCTTGAGTGGGTTTTTTGGGTTGTTGTTCTGCAGCGTTTTCAGGTTCAAAACTCAATTTAGTATAGGTAGGAAAATGATCTGAATTGATATCGCTACCTAACGAAACTTCTAAAGATCTAAATTCACTTGAAATAAAAATATGATCTAACGGCCAACGCATAATAAAGCTTTTTGCATCGAACGTATTATAAAACCCACGTCCTTTACGAATGTCCAACAATTCGGCAACATTATAAAAAAGTGATGTAGTTGCAGACCAGGCAACATCGTTAAAATCTCCAATTACAAGAACTGGATATTCAGATTGTCTACTCAAATTTGCTATTTTCATCATTTCTGCATCTCTGTCAGAAGATTTTGGGTTGTGTTGCGGCATAGGCGGCGTTGGGTGTATGGTGTATAGCTGTATGGTGTCATTTGAAGGTAATAAAACTTGTGTATGAATTGACGGGATGTCTTTATCAACCAAATATTTTACTTGCGGTTCTATTAACTTAAATTTAGAATAAAGCAGCATTCCATAGGTGTTATCTAAAGGGACTGCTACCTTATATTTATATTCTTCAGAAATATCAGTATCAATTTTTTCTTTCCAACCAGTATTAGTTTCAACAAATAAAAGAATGTCGGCGTTGAATTTTTTTATATCCTAAATAAGTTTCTCTTTTTCTTTATTCTTCTGGTACACATTTGCCGTGTATAGTGAAACTATCCTTTTAGGATTATTGTTTTTAGCTTCTAATACTTCAAAATCTGCAAAAGGGGTGTAAGGGTATATTTTAGTAAGTTGAAAAATAAAACAGCAAACGAGCCCTATTGCAAACAGATAGTCTTCTACACGTTTAATTTCGAAACGCATAAAATAGGTAATCAGTGCTGTAAATGTTAAAATGGTAAGTTGAATATGAGGAAAATCGAATATTCTAATCCACCAATAGTCGATTGCAATTAAAGGAATTAGAGTTAAAACAATTGCTAACCCACCAAATATTTGAAGTACAGGTTTTAATTTCATGAAGGGAAAAAATAGTTTGTTCCCTTAAAGATAATAGATTGTTAGTTACTTGAATTCAATTTAGTAGAAATTTGAGAAATATCTTTTCCTGAAGGGATTTCAAAAAGCTCCAAGCCAAAGTAAGGAATTGCCGCAATTAGGTGATCAAAAATATCGGCTTGAATATGTTCGTAATTTTCCCAACGCTTGTCATAACTAAAACAGAATACTTCAATAGGAATACCACGATCGGTAGGTGCTAAATGACGCACCATTAGAAACAAATCTTTATTGATAGCAGGATTCTCATGTAGAAACGCATCGGCGTATTTTCTGAAAATTCCTAAATTAGTTTGGTTGCGACCATTTAATAGAACTGACTTATCAGCCTCAGTATTGTGGTTATATTTTTGAACGTCTCGCTCGCGATGTTCAATATATGGTTTAATAAGCTGAATTTTCTTTAACTCTTCAATTTCTTCAGAGGATAAAAATTTAACCGAAGTTTGTTTAATAAATAAAGAACGTTTAATACGTCTTCCGGCAGACTGTTGCATTCCACGCCAGTTTTGAAACGAGTCTGAAATTAAACTGTACGTAGGAATAGTAGTAAACGTATGATCAAAATTTTGAACGGTAACGGTTGCAAGGCTTATTTCGGTAACATAACCATCTGCTCCATATTTACTGAAGGTTATCCAGTCGCCAATACGCACAATATCGTTTACTGAAACTTGAATACTGGCCACAAACCCTAAAATAGTGTCCTTAAAAATAAGCAACAGTACTGCAGATGCCGCTCCTAATGTCGCAAGGCTAAAAATGGAGTATCCCGTTAAAATATTGATGATAAAGAAAATGCCAATGCCCCAACCAAATATCATTAATACCTGCTGGTAACTTTGTAGAGGTTTATCGTGAAAACGGGGTTTGTGTTCTAAGTAACTTCGGGTGGTCTTTAAAATACTTCGGAAAACAAGAACTGACAGAATAATTAGATACACATCTATTATCCGAAGTAGAAATTTCGAAATAATTGGATATTCAGCAAAAATTATTGGCGTGGTGTACCAAACGATAACCACAGGAAAAAAATGAGCTACAAAACGTGGAAAGTTACTTTTTATAAGAAAATCATCAAAAGTAGACTTTGTTTTATCGCTAAATGCTTTAAATATTTGAACAATAAATTTTCTAACAAAAATATCAATCAAGGTAACCACAAAGGTAAGTACAATGGAGTTGATCATTGCATTTAAGAATATTGCCAAATCTTCATTCATCCCAGAATTGACAAAATAGTTTTGCAGCAAACAAAGGTAATATTTTATGGTTTCTTGGTTCATTATAAATACTTACGTTCTGCGTAAAAAGGTCCAAAGGGAAGTACCGAACATAACATGACGATGCCTAAAGTTCCCCACGACCATTTTAGTTTTTCTTTCATAAAATAAGCACCAATAATATAAAGAATAAATAAAACACCGTGGGCCATTCCAACGATTTTTACCATTTGAGGCATATCCCAAATGTATTTTAAAGGCATTGCAATACCTAACAAAACTAGAAACGATATGGCTTCAAGCGCGCTGATTATTTTAAAGGATTTAGTTGAAATATCCATTGTCAAAATTTTTGTGCAAAGATACGGTATCAAAGTATAGTTTTAGTATTTTTAATACCCATTTTTTAGTAGTGATTTCAAGAAAATGCTACTTATTACCACACCAAAAAAACACATACGTATTATGAAATTTTCATCAGTTCTTTCTTTCTTATTTATTGCTTTAGTTTTTAGTACTGTTCAGGCTCAGGATAAAGCTGCAACTGAATTTTCTATCGATTACGAAAAATTTACCCTAGACAATGGCTTAGAAGTAATCCTCCACGTTGATAAAAGTGAACCTATTGTAGCAGTAGCAACTATGATGCATGTAGGGTCTAATCGTGAAAAACCAGGAAAAACAGGGTTTGCACATTTTTTTGAACATATGTCTTTTAACGATTCTGAAAATGTTCCAGTAGGGGCCAACCGTAAAATGATTCCTGAGTGGGGCGGTAGCCGAAATGGTGGAACGTGGAGTGATGGAACCGTGTACTATGAAGTAGTGCCAAAAGATGCTTTTGAAAAAATATTATGGATCGATAGCGACCGGTTTGGCTACATGATTAACACAGTAACAAAAGCCGCTTTAGAGCGTGAAAAGCAAGTGGTTAAAAATGAAAAAAGACAACGTGTTGATAACGCACCGTATGGTTATACAGATGAAATTATCCGTAAAAACTTATATCCAGAAGGACATCCTTACAGTTGGACAGTAATTGGGTCACTTCCAGATTTGCAAGCAGCGACATTAGAAGATGTAAAAGAATTCTATAACAAGTATTACGGCGCAGCTAACGCATCCTTAGTAATTGCAGGAGATATTGACATCGCTAACACAAAAGAATTAGTAAAAAAGTGGTTTGGTGAAATACCACGTGGTCCAGAAGTAGAGGCTTTAAAGGCAATGCCCGTAACATTGAGCGAAAGCAAATCTTTATATTTTAAAGACAATTTCGCAAAACTACCAGAGCTTCGTATGGTATATCCTACAGTAGAAGGTTATAATAAAGACGAATACGCATTGGATGTATTGGGTCAATTATTGAGCGGAAGCCGTAAGTCGCCTTTATATAGAACAGTTGTAGAAGAAGGGAAATTGGCGCCTAATGTGAGTTCATACAACAGTAGTTCAGAGTTAGCTGGAGAGTTCGTCATTCGTGCCCGTGCTAACGAGGGTGTAGATTTAGATGAAGTGAAAAAAGCAATTGAAAAAGGATTACAAGATTTTGAAGCTAATGGATTTGAAGATACAGAACTACAAAGAATAAAAGCTGAACTAGAAACCCAATTATATTCTGGAGTTGCAACAGTGCTTAATAAAGCGTTTCAATTAGTGCAGGATAATGAATTTGGTGGGGACCCAGGATATATAACCAAACGAGCAAAGTTATACCAAAAAATAAATCGTGCCGATGTAATGCGCGTGTATAATGAATACATAAAAGGGAAAAACTATGTAATGACAAGTGTTGTTCCCAAAGACTCCCCAGATTTGGCAGTATCTGGTGCTAAAGAAGCAAGTGTTTGGGAAGAAAAGGTAACCACAATGGATGCCAGTGAAGAAGTTGCCCAAGGAGAAGAAGCAGAATATGAAAAAACACCTTCAAAATATGATCGTTCTGAACCTGCTTTTGGAGAAGCACCTCTATTTGTGATGCCTGAAGTTTGGAAAGCAAATATGGATAACGGTATGAAAGTATTGGGAATTGAAAATAATGAATTACCATTAGTAAACTTTTCAATTAGTTTTCCTGGAGGCCATAGCTTAGATCCAGACAATAAAGCAGGTTTGGCGATGCTCACTGCCGATTTGATGAATGAAGGTACAAAAACCAAAACGTCTGCTGAGCTTGAAGAAGCAATTGGCTTATTAGGCTCTAGTATTTCCATTCGTGGTGGTTTAGAAGAAATTAATATCTACGGAAATAGCTTGACTCGCAATTTTGAAGAAACTATTAAACTAGTTGAAGAAATGTTATTACAGCCTAGATGGGATGAAAAAGAATTTAACCGTCTTAAGCAGGAGTTAGTGACATCTTTAAAAGGTAGGGAAGCAAACCCACAAGCTATTGCATCTATTAACTTTAACAAATTAATTTATGGAGATGGAAATATGTATGCAGTTCCGTCAGAAGGGACATTAGAAACAGCTAATAATATTTCATTGGCTGATGTAAAAGAATTTTATAAACATCTTTCCCCTAATGGAGCTACATTTAAAGTAGTTGGTAATATTGAAAAACAACGAGTAACAGAAGCATTGTCTTCGCTTTCTGAAAAATGGAAAGGAGAAGAGGTAACAATTCCTTCCGAAGAAATTTCAGAAAATAACTCTGAAGGGAATTTATATTTTATCGATGTTCCCAATTCTAAGCAATCTGTAATTTATGCCGGTTTGCCAGCTCTTTCAGCTAATAATGATGATTACACGAAGCTTGATTTTGCCAATGAAATTTTAGGAGGTGGTTCAAGCGGAAGGCTTTTTCAAACCTTGAGAATTGAAAAAGGCTATACATATGGCGCGTATTCATATATTCCATCACGTAATGAAACAGCACCATTTACTATTAGTACTAGTGTTCGGTCTAATGCCACGTTGCCTTCTTTAGAGATCATAGAAAATATGGTAAAAGAGTATGGTCCTGGTTTTACTAAAGAAGATGTTGAATTGACTCAGAATAAAGTAATAAAACAAAATACTCGAGCTTACGAGTCATTAAATGCTAAATTAGGGCTCTTAACTCAGATAGATAAATATGGGAAACCGGAAGATTACATTAATAAAGAGCAAGAGTTGTTAATGAATATGAATATGGAAGACTTTAAAAATATCATCAATAAGTACATAAAAGAAGGTGAGATGACCTATGTTGTAGTAGGTGATAAGGCCACACAATTTGAAGAAGTGAAAAAGTTAGGTAAAAAAGTAATCGAGCTGGACATTCACGGAAACCCGGTTAAATAAAGAAATATGTTTTTAACGCAAGAACCATCAGCTACTGAAACAATATCGAATGCAGTAGAGGGATATTACGACCATTTTTTAACCGTACTGCCACGTATTGCTTTAGGCATATTTATAGTGGTAGCTGGGATATTAATAGCTCAATTAATCACAAACTTATTTAAAAGACGATTTCTTCATAAAGCTGAAGATCCTTTAATGGCACGTTTTCTGGCACAGGCTTTAAAAATTGTATTAAGCCTTGTGGCAATAATGATAGCCCTAGACGTGGCAGGTTTAGGAGGAATTGCAACGGGTATTTTAACTGCGGCTGGAGGAGCAGCTATCATTTTAGGATTTGCCTTTCAAGATATTGGAAAAAACTTTCTGGCGGGAATTATTTTAGCGTTTAACAGGCCGTTTAATATTAATGATACCATTATGGTCGATACGCATTTTGGCAGGGTAAAAGCGCTTAATTTTCGCTATACCCACGTAAAAACAACAGATGGTCGTGATATTTACATTCCAAATAGTGATGTGTTGACCAAGCCGGTTGAAAACTATACAGCCGATGGCTTTTATCGTGTTGATTTTACTGTGGGAATTGGATATGAAGACGATATTGAATCCGCGAAATCTATTATTCAAGAAATATTGGATACCAATAAAGAAATAGTACACAATGACACACACGATAACTTTGTAATTGAGTCTGAATTAGCAACCAGTACGGTAAACTTAAAAGTACTGTTTTGGGTGCATACCATTGACTATAGAAAAGCTTCTCGGGTTTTGCGAGGACAAATTATTCAACAAGTGAAACAAGCCCTAGAACAGAAAGGATTTAATTTACCTGCCGATATTACTGAGCTTAAATTGTATGGTAATGAAGAAGATATTCCATTACGTGTTCGGAAAGACCCTAGAGATTTACTTACTGAGGGTAAAAATCCTAATTAGAGCAAGGCAGTGGCTCGTTTAAAACAGGGTATTGCCAGTTTTTTTGATACCCGTAATGCCACCATTCGGTTCTAATGGTTTTAAAACCATGTTTGCGCATTCCTTCGATAAGCAATTTTCGGTTGGCGAGAATTTCTTCAGAAAAATTATAATTATCAATATGCGCTTCGCGGCCAAAATAATCGTAATCGCTGCCCATTTCTACATAACAGCCTTCTAAGGTCACTAATGTGATATCCACAGCGGCACCACGATTGTGCACCGATGCACCATCATATGGATTAGCAACATAAGTTGCTCGCGGCACTTTTGCCCACATTTGTTTCTGCACATCCAAGGGGCGATAGCAGTCGTAAAGTTTTATTTTGTACCCTATTTCACAGAAATATTGGTTGGCTTTCACTAAAGCTTCAGAAACTTCCTTTACTAATAGACATTTGGCACAATCGTATAAAACTTCACCAATAAAATTATTTTCAGTAGCATAGCGCACGTCATAATCAAACTCGGTAGATAGTTCTGAAATATCAATTAATTTGTTTTGAGCGCTCATTTCCGAAGAAAATATAGAAAGAATTAATAACAAAAATACTTGACGATACATTTAGAAGAATTTGCTGAAGATGGTATTCAAATTTAAGGATAAATTAATAACAATTGGTAGCGTGGCTTTGTAACTTTGGAAAAAACAAATTATATGAAAAATTTAAACGATAAAGTTGCGCTGAT
>NZ_CAXBCK010000017.1:0-68066 GCF_963974425.1 uncultured Marixanthomonas sp. | reverse complement strand
ACGACCTGCTGATTACAAATCAGCTGCTCTAGCCAGCTGAGCTACATCGGCTTTGAAGCCCTTTTCTAAGTTGAAAATTCAACATAAAAAAGTCCGCTATTTCTAACGGACTGCAAATTTATATAAATTTATTATTTAAAAAAATATTTTATCAAAAAAGTTTAAGAAAATGCTCTTTGTTTTTGTTTCCGTTTTTTTAATTGCCGCTGTAATGCATGTACACACTCATCTGTTCCCTCTTCAAAAGACTTAGCTTCTTTCTTGACTATCAAGTCATCACCAGGAATACTTAAAAGTATTTCCACATTTTTATTTTCCTTTTCACTGGTTTTTTGAACTTTTAAAAAAACATCGGCATAAATAATACGATCATAAAATTGTTCTAGTTTAGAAAGTTTCTTTTCAATAAAGTTGATAAGCTTACCATCTGCAACAAAATTTGGAGTTTGCACATTTACTTTCATAAGCGAAATTTTTAAGTTAATACTTATTTTGAATTGCGAGGATGCGAGTTTTGATACACTTGTTTTAGCCTTGCAATATTACTATGCGTGTAAACTTGCGTAGAAGCCAAACTAGAGTGCCCTAATAACTCTTTTACCGCGTTTAAATCTGCACCTTCATTTAAAAGATGAGTAGCGAAAGAATGTCGCAGAATATGCGGACTTTTCTTCACCTTTTCAGACGCTTTACTAAAGTAAGAATTTATCACCCGATAGACAAGCATTTCATATATTTTAACGCCCTTAGCAGTCAATAATAAATAATCACGACCTTTTATTTCTTCTAATTTTAAACGCTCAGCTTTATACGCCAAAGCTGTTTTAATTACCGTTGATAGCAATGGTATAATACGTTCCTTATTACGCTTTCCTAAAACCTTAACTGTTTTTGATGTTTCAGAAATAGCTCCAATTTTTAAATTTACTAATTCAGCCCGACGCATACCCGTAGTATAAAAAAGCTCGACAATTAATTTATTTCGGATGCCTTCAAACCCTTCTGCTTCTTGAAGCAATCGCAATACTTCGTTTATTTCTTTTTCTGAAAAAGGAACTTGTACTTTTTTTGCAGTTTTTAAAGCTTTATGCTTAACTAACGGACTTACTTCTATTTGTTTTGTTTTCAGCAAAAACTTGTAATACGTTTTTAACGAGGAAATTTTACGATTCACACTTCGGTTAGAAACTCCGTTATTTACCAATGCAATAATCCAGCTACGGATAATTGAATAGTTTACGGTAGCTATTTCAGTATATTCATATGCTGCTGAAGCAAATTCTAAAAAACTTTCTAGATCTTTTTTATAAGCCGTAACGGTATGAGGAGAATATTTCTTTTCTAAAGATAAATAATCGATAAAAGCTGAAAAAGGCATATTCAAGTAACGATTTTAGAAGTACGTGATACGAATTATGGGTTATGTGAAGGTACTGAAAATTCGATGAAAAAAGCTAAAATGAAATGGTATTTCATAAAAAAATCCGTTGGAAATTTCTTTCCAACGGATGTATGGTTTAGAGTTGACAGAAAACTTCTGCCTTCTCAGGAATTTAAATTTCTTCCTGATCTCTTAAATTCTGAATATATTCGGCTTTTTGGATTTGCGCTCTGCGTTTAACAGATGGCTTGGTAAACTGTTGACGTTTACGTAGCTGACGCATCGTTCCTGTACGGTCAAACTTACGCTTGAAACGCTTTAACGCTCTATCTATATTTTCGCCGTCTTTTACTGGTATTATTAACATAGTGTCATCACCCCCTCTCTTTAGGTCGGCAAAGATACTATTAAATTTTAAATTGACGAATTACAAATTACGATTTTTTTTCAGAAAACATAATTTACCGATACAACAGCTAAACGTGGAATAACAGATACTTCTTTTTCGTATAGAAAGTTCGTGGTAACATTCCTACTAGAGAAAGATTCATTGTTAAAAAGGTTTTTTAAAGAAAATCCGAACTCAAATTTAGAACTTTTGGGTTTATATTTTGAAAGTATCGATGAGTACAAAAACCCCTCACTCGTGTCATAATTTATATATTCATTTTCAATATTTATTGTGAGTTTTTTGCTAAAAAGGGTTAAACCTGTATTAAAATACCCGGAGAAATTACTTATATGGGTTTTAGTAGAACCATTGACTCCATTTTCTTGCCTGCTCAAAGTATAATTGTAAAGAGCACCTAAGGATACTTGAATTGAATTTGAAAGCGAAGTGCCTAAATTTAACCTAATCCGGTAATTATGAATATTGTTAAAAACACGATTTGAAGATACAATATTATCATATTCCTTATACGAGTAACTTGGCAAGAGCTCTACTGTAGAAAAGAAATCTTTAAAAAATTTATTGAAACCAAATTGTATTTTGAGGTTTTTAAACTTGTTTTCTTTTTCCACAACTTCGTTTAGATAGTAATTTTCATAAAAGACCAAATTATCTATTAATGGCTTTTTACCAAAATCATATTGTAAACCGGCACTAACCTCCAAACCAATTTTATCAAAACCATAAAAAGCATTCAACCCAAAATTATTGGATAGATAATAAAGATTGTCTTGGTTATTGTTTAAGTAAAAGTAATTACTGTCTTTTAACAACGCAACTTTGCTTCGGTCAAAAAAGTCATAGAAAGATATTTTCCTTTGAAATTGAAAATTGAAATTGAGTTCGTTAAATTCACTTGTGATTTTCCTGAAAGCATATTGTACATCTGGAGTAAATTCAACGTTTGCGCTATTCGATGCGTCCCAATCATTATTCAAAATTGAAGCTTTTGCAAGTATTGAAATATTGGAATGTTTTTTAAATAAAGACCAATGCAATTGTGGTGATAGGTTTGTAAGTTTTCGTGTATAAACGGAATCATCTTCAAAAAATGCAGTAGTAAAATTTATATTTGACTGTTGGTTGTAATTTGTAAACAAAAGTGCCGTAGTTATAATGTTATTCGTTGAAAATTTATAAGCATAATTAACCCCAAAATTGCTTTTGAAAACTCTATAACCAATATTTTGTTCAATAAAACCCGTTTGCAAACTATCAAGAAAAAAAAGGTTGTAATTGTTTTCAATTATATCATTTTCTTCTATTTGCGAAATGGAAGTGTTATTAAACAAAACCAAAGCTGCTTTATTGCCCAATTTTTTGGTATAATCTGCCATAAAACGAACCTCAGGGTTATTGATCTCTCCCGAAAATTTAAACGGGACATCATTTTGCACTCCAGATTCAGTTATAAGACGGTTTTTGTTTTTAAACTGTGTTCGTAGCAATAACTTTTCGCGATCACTGTAGTTTTT
Source organism: uncultured Marixanthomonas sp. (assembly GCF_963974425.1). NCBI lineage: Bacteria > Pseudomonadati > Bacteroidota > Flavobacteriia > Flavobacteriales > Flavobacteriaceae > Marixanthomonas > uncultured Marixanthomonas sp. Next base: position 64,759 of record NZ_CAXBCK010000017.1, on the reverse strand, counting down.
TGAAAATTCCAGTCCCACCTTAAAATTCTCCCGCTTATTACGACTGTTTTGATTGTTGAATATATCAATACCTGAACGATAGGGAAGTAGAGCTTCTGAAGTAATTGAGCTTATTTTATCATTATAATAGGTAATATTGGACTTTAATTTACTGTCCTTGTCAAATTTATAAGCTTGGTTTGTTGAAACAGTAAAATCACTGTTTTCAAGTATATTTAAAGTATTGAACAAGCTAAGGCGCAATTGGTTGTCATAACTTCCTTTTAAATGTATAAAGTTGAGCTCATTACTGTTTAATAGTGGCTGTTGATTATTTTGGAGATTTTTTGAAGACACTATATTTCCCAATGAAAATTCACCAACATTATTATATCCTACTGTATTGATGGTTTTTAATTTTTCTGAAATGGAAATGAGCGTGGTCTTCATATTGTACCTATCTTCAACGCCATAGCCCAGCTTGCTATTGCCTTTTAGTTTGTTTCTGTATTTTTCTTCGGTTTTAAGGTTAAGCGCAACTTTATTGTCCCTCTCAAAATTTTTTAATACTTCGTTTTCAGTATAACCTTCGATAACCTGTATGGCTTTGGCAGCTTCTTCCCCAAGATTTTTAGATATAATTTGATAGTCTTTTCCAGTTATATCATCCCCATCAATCAAAATATTGGAAATTTCCTTATTTCGGTACCTAATTGTCCCCGTTAATTCATCTATTGCAATCTCAGGAATGTTTTGGATAAGGTCTTCAACCGTAGTGCTTGTATTGTTTCGAAGTTTATTTGCACCATACGTTACCGTATCGTCTTTTGTGCGGATGTAACTTTTCTCTGATTTTAAAATTACCTCTTCTAAATATTCAGGTTTTTCCTGTTCCGGTATTAAATAGTAAAAAGCACCTATTGGTTTTTTTATTTCAGTTTTAAATGACTCGAACCCATTTTTCCTGAAAACAATAGTAACATTCTTTGCTTTTTTACTCGCTATTACAAATTCGCCTTTTGCATTTGTTTTACCATAAGCAATAATGGAATCGCCACTAAAAATAGATGCAATCACATTTGAAAGTGGCTCTGAAGTCTTGTTATTATAAACTTTTCCAGTTATTTTTTGCTGTGAGTAAGCAAAAACCGAAGTAAGAATAAAAAATAAACTAATCTTCTTTGCCATAAGACAGCTCAATAGGGTTTGTAGGGTTTTTAGTCAACGTATAGCCTCCTGGCTTACCTCCAGAGCTGAGCCATTTTGCTTCACCCTGCTTTTTCATTTTTTGAAACTCAATGTCTTCCGCTGTTTTAAATTTTTCAAAATCGAGATAGGTTCCATCATTATTGAAGGTAATGATTTCCTTTTTATCTTTTAGCGGCATTTCTATGGATTTGAACAAAAACTGGTAGTCATTATCATCTGAAACAACTTCCAATATCATTCCAGGTAAGCCTGAGAATTTCCAAGGACCATCACTAAAAGGTATTTTTTGTGTAAACCAAGCATTGTAATTTCTACCTCGAAAAGTTGTTGTGGCAAGCCTGCATTTAAAAGAACCTATGCTTTTTATACTATCTTTTATTTTCCAATTAAATTTAGGTAGCGGTTCTTTTGTTACATAGGGCTCTGTATTTACCAGCTTTCGAATTTGTATGGTATCCAAGGCGAAATCTTTAAAAATCAGGTTTCCAATTTTATCTTGAACATAATACCCATCCCTGAAGTTTACCCCGTTCATATAAACGATTGGTTCTTTCCCTTTAGAATCTATAAAAACAGAATTGTTTTCAGAAAAAAATAAAGTAGCTTGTCTGTTTACTTTTTCAAACGTATAATGTGAAATATATTCATAGGTAATTTTACCTTCTGCGTTATTTTTAGTTTGTGAAAAAGAAGAAAAAGTAAATATCAAAAATATACTTAATAAACTATAACACTTCATGCTGACATTATTAAAAGTTAAATGACCCCGTAAATTACAACGAATTCACAGGATCATTATTTTGTTTATAAAATTAAACTCTTTCAGTTACACCAACTTTTTCAAAAAATGTATTGAGCTTTAGTTTGGTATTTTCAGAGCTTATTTCGTAAAGCGATTTATAATACAAGTCCCTTTCTTTATGATAAGCCGGGGCATCTTTACTTTTTAAGCCTTCAATAGCATTGCCTAAATGTAAATAAGCCTTATTGGCATTGTTATCTTCAGCTTCATAAAGCATATAAGCCAAGGCTTTCAAGTTTTTATATTGTTTTTCACTAATTGAAACGTCAATTTCAGGTACTTCGTTATAGCCTATTGGATCAGGATCTGGATTGGGTTCACAATCACACTGAAGCGTACTGCAAGAGCACACGCAATCACCTGACCCTGAACAAGAGGTAGTTCCGCATTCTGCATAACAACCATCACCAGCAACTTTTGTATATAAAACATCGGAATATTCTGGAAATGAAAAGTCATCACCAGAATTAATAGTATCAATTGAAGTATTGGAGGATAATCCTATAACTCCAATAATTGCAACGAACGAAAGTAAAATAAGTTTTTTCATAATAAAAAGATTTTAAATTAAACATCTGATTATCAATAAAACTACCCCCCCCCCAATGTGTTAAATCCAAATATATTTTGTTAAAATTTTAAATTTAAAGAAGTTTTTTAAGAAGAATATCGTAATATCTCTTCTGTATTATCATTTCAAGAGGGCTTCTGTAAAACCCTATTTCTAATTTATTAATTGAACTTAGATAAATTATAATTTTGAAAATCGTAAGTCCAAAATCGTACATCGTAAATCTACCCTACTGCTTAAACAACGAGGCCCTTTTGCTTAAATCTTGGATGAGCTGCTCTTCTTCATTACTCTCTAACAATACATTGTAGCTTTTCCAGAATGTTGCGTTATATGGTCTGGACACAAAAATATCAGAAGACCAATTATTTTGTGTTGCCTGTTGAACTTGTAACGGGTCATCAACAATTTCAGTAAAAAGTATTTCTTGTACCGTGTAGTAAAACTGTTCTTCTTTATCTGCTTGGGCTTTTTCTTCGTCTATCTTATCGGATGAGCGGTTTCCAACCTGTACCAATTTTGGGGTTTCATAGTATATGTAACTAGGGTACATTTTATCGTTGTATTCTTTATAGGTGAGTTCCAGTTTATGGTTTACCAACGTGTCAAAAAGGCTTTTACTTCTTCGTTTTTGTGCGGTAGAAGCAGCTACCAATTCATATTCTATCTTCTTAAAAGCGTAATTGTCCCAATAAATATAGAGCCACCCTTTAGGTTCAAACCCTTCATTATAGATATTTTTGGTGTTCAGGCCAACATAATCTTCACCTTTTAAAATTTTAATTTTATATAGCTTTCTATCATTATCCACCAAAACCGTATCAAGCGTAAATTGATGTGTTTTAAGCACATCTTCCCCAAAAAGTGCTCCAGTGGCATTTGCATTTCTAATTAAACTGAGCTTTCCTTTAAACAAGTTATCCAAGCCGTTTACGCGTTCGTCGTTCCATTTAATGGCTTTGACCAAAGAGGCTGTTTCAATAGTATCTCTTCGAAGTGTCTTTGATTTTATATTTACTTTATGTTCGTGGTACTTTAAATACGATGTATAAGCAAACAGGCTATCCACATCTCTAAGGTCATAGCTTTTTCTAATTTCGTCTATATTTACCTGCAAGTTCTCCTTAGCGCCGGAAGCATAACTGGAATCGTATAAGGTCAATGCCGCTTCAATAAGCCATTTAAACTCTTTTTTGTTACGCTCTTTATGCCTTAAAAATCCTTTCTGCAAATAAGGCTGTTCTGGTAAGTTATCAGGTAATTCCTCAATGGCCCGCAACACGATTTCGTTTCCTGTTTTAGGTCTAGTTTCAGCAATAATCATTACTTCATCTAACGAAGCGATGTCTTCTTCCAAGAAAATATCCGCGGAACCATCAAAATCCTTTACTGGGGTTTTATAGCTCTTAAAACCTATGGATGAAATTACGAGCGTATCGTTTACATATTTTTCAGGAACAGTCAATGAAAATTTCCCATCGGTATTGGTAATAGTTCCAATGGTTGAATTTTGCACATAGACACTGGCACTTTCAATGGGTAATAGCTGTGTAAAATCAACTACTTTTCCTTTAATTTCTGTTTGGGAAAAAAGCTGTAAGCTTAATAAACACAAAGTTGCACTAAAAAAATATTTTAGAAATGATAAACGCATGATTGATGTTTCAGTAAAGGTTAAGTCGCCGGTTTGTATTCTACTCCGTCCATCACCATTTTGGCAATAATTTCACGTAGTATCTCTGAAGTTCCTCCACCAATAGGCCCCAATCTACTATCCCGTGCTAAACGTGCCAATGGATAGTCTTCCATATAACCATAACCGCCGAGAAATTGTAGACAGTCGTACATCACTTCATCGGAAACTTTTGTAGAAATCAATTTGGACATCGTGGCTTCCTTTACCACATATTCGCCATCGTTAAGCCTTTTGGTAGTTACGTAGTTAAACGTTTTACACACTTCAACTTCACTAGTTAATTGTGCTACTCTATGACGAAGCGCCTGAAACTTAGAAATAGATTTACCAAAAGCAACACGATCTTTCATGTACTGTATGGTATACTCCAAAGCAAATTCACTACGGGCGTGAGCATTTACCCCCATTATCAAGCGTTCTAATGCAAAATGCTGCATAATATAAGGGAAACCTTTATTTTCTTCGCCCATTAGGTTTTCAGCAGGAATTTCTACATTATCAAAAGCTATTTCACCTGTATCACTAGCTCTCCAACCTAGTTTATCTAATTTTGTGGAAGAAATACCTTTGGTATCGCGATCCACCACAAAAATACTGATGCCTTTATTACCAAGCTCTGGTGACGTTTTCGCAGCGACTACTAGGTAATCACTATACACGCCGTTAGTAATGAATGTTTTAGAACCATTAATAACATATTTATCTCCTTTTTTAACTGCTGTGGTTCGCATGCCTCCTACATCACTACCTCCAAAAGGTTCAGTTATACAGAGACAACCTATCTTTTCGCCAGCAATACTAGGGGCCAAATATTTTTCTTTCTGCTCGTGGTTTCCTTCTTTGTTTAAGTGTGTCTGTGCTAAATAAGCATGTGCCCACATAGCAGCTGCAAAACCGCCTGAATTTACTTTCTGAAGTTCTTCTAGAAAAATCACCGTATAAAATAGATCTAAATCTAAACCACCATATTTCTCTGGGTAGTTGATTCCGAAATAGCCCATTTCACCAAATTTTTTCCAAATGAAGCGTTCTATATCACCGGTTTTTTCCCACTTTTCAATGTGTGGTACTACTTCTTTCTGCAAAAAATCTCGAAAGCTTTTTCTGAAAAAATCGTGTTCTTCTGTAAAGTACATGCTACTCATATATAATTGTTTCGTTTTTTATTGTTTTTCTTTGAAATGCATCTTATTTCTGCACTTCAATGTATAGAATCATTGATCACTCCGCATACAAATATAACTGAATTAGCTGTAACTTACTTTTTGAGAGCCCTTCAATTTTCTGCAATTCTGAAATGTCTGCTATAGTTTCTCGAAGTTTCCTGTACTCCCAAATCTTTTTTGCTAATTCAAATGAAATATTAGGAATGGTTGCAATATCAGATGCCGAAGCAGTATTGATATTCATCTTATCAATCTGTTTTGGGGTTTTCACTGTAAATTGAAGCAAGGCGCGTTTTACTACAGTTGCATCAAGACCATACACATTATATAATTGTAAATCGTCTGCAAACCCTCCTAGCTTTTCCCTATAGTTTATAATTCTGTCGCTGTAGGCCTCTCCTATTCCACTTACCTGCTGCAATTGCTGTCTTGTTGCTTTATTTAGGTCAATTTTTTGGGCGTAGGGCTTTTCAGTACTGTAATTAGTATATCTTTTCTTTTTTGGCTTAGGGTTAGTAACCCACTCTGGAAATTTAAAATAAGGGCTTATTTCAGCTAACAACGAATCAGAAATTTGTGTTACTTTCTTAAAATCTGCTACAGAATTAACCCATTGATCCTTGCTTCGGAATTCCTTTAAACGATCATATTCTTCAGTAGAAAGACCAAGTGTATATGCTTTATAATCGGTTATGAAATTGGGGTTAAAAGGATATATTTTTGGTTTCTTAGCTTCTGCTTCAGCAGCACGTAACGAGTCTAATTCTTCTTGTATTATTGCTATTTCTTCCGAAGTTGTATCAAACGTAGACTTTTCAGAAAAATCTATAAAAAAATATGTGCATAACAAGCCTAGTATTAACAATAGTAAAAGTAAAACCCCACTTCGTTGAGTTCGATTGAACTTGAAGTGGGGTTTTATTGTTTTCATATCTCCCAATTATTAGTTATGGATGTTACATTCTAAATATGCTTTGTTTGGTCTTCTGCTCCGCTATCTAGTGCATCTTCCTTTTTACTTATTGCGTTCATATATTTTTTAAGTTCTTTTCTTACTATAGGTGTTAATAATATTACTCCAATAATATTAGGAACCACCATTGCAAATATCATCGCATCTGAAAAATCTATAACAGAACCAAGGCTTATTGATGCTCCTACTACTACAAATATTAAGAATAAGAATTTGTAAACCATGTCTGTTATTTTTCCTTTCCCGAATAAATATTTCCAACCTTGCATACCGTAATATGACCAAGAAATCATTGTAGAGAATGCAAATAATATAACAGCAATAGTTAATACAATAGAAAAGTGTGGTATTACCGTATCGAATGCTGTTGCGGTTATTTCAACTCCTTCTGTAATTTCGGTTCCGTATTCCATAAAGCCTGCCTCATAATTTGTAATAATAATTACTAAGGCTGTCATAGTACAAATTACTACTGTATCTACAAAAGGTTCTAAAAGTGCAACAATACCTTCACTGGCAGGATATTTTGTTCTAACTGCAGAGTGTGCAATCGCTGCCGATCCAACTCCAGCTTCATTTGAAAAAGCTCCGCGACGAATACCTTGGATCATAACACCAATTAATCCACCAGCTATTCCTAAGCCCGAGAAAGCTCCATCATAGATAAGTCTAAAAGCATCTCCTATGTGATGATAGTTTGCAACTAATATTATAACTGCAGCCAACACGTAGACACCAGCCATAAATGGAACAATCTTTTCGGTTACAGATGCTATCCTTTTAATTCCTCCAATAATTACAATGGCAACTAAAAATGCCATTCCTAATCCAAAGTACAGACCTGCATTAGGGTTTGAAAACTCAAAAAGCTGTACAAATTGTGCGGCTGCTTGATTTGCTTGGAACATGTTTCCACCACCAAAAGAACCTCCTATTACAAAAATTGCGAATATAACGGCAAGTATTTTACCTAATCCGCCCATTCCTTTTTCACCTAACCCTTTTTTCAAGTAATACATTGGGCCTCCATACACAGTGCCATCTGGTCCTACATCTCTATATTTTACACCGAGTGTACATTCTGCAAATTTTGAAGCCATCCCTAAAAGACCAGCTAATATCATCCAGAATGTTGCCCCAGGCCCTCCTATGGATAATGCTACAGCAACACCGGCAATATTACCCAATCCTACTGTGGCGGAAAGCGCTGCGGTTAGTGCTTGAAAGTGAGAAACCTCTCCTTCTGCACTATCATCTCTCATCGTTTCAATTATATTTTGACCCTCATTTGGTGTAGAATCACCATATAAAGTATCGGCACCGTGTTTTTCAATATCTTCATATTTTCCCCGAACAACTTTAATTGCTGTCCAGAACCCTGTGAAGTTTATTAACTTAAAATAAATAGTAAAATAAGTAGCTCCTCCTATTAGTACAATTAAAACCCATGGAATTTGAAACTCTTCAGAAAAAGGAATTTCATAAAAAATGAACTCTACAAACCATCCTGTATACTTTTTAAAAGTAGCATCTATATTAGCTGAAGTACTAGAATCTTGAGCGTATGTTAATAATGGGGTTAAAATTGCAAATAAGGAAAGAAGTAGCTTCTTCATTTTTGTTTTTAGTTAATTACTATTCGATTGAAAAAAATTTGTCTTGGCAATATGCTAAAAAAAATGGCGTATTTCAAACATTTATACGTTAAAAAATTAACAGTTTCTTAAACGTTGTATAATTTTTTTAGGTTTTTAATTTGATCAGGTCTTCCAATCAGTATTAAACTAGAACCTTTTTCAAGTTTCATAGATGGCTCAGGATTAACGATATATTCTCCTCCTGAAGCTTTATATCCAATTACTGAACAGCCAGTTTTATTTCTTATATCTAATTCTAGAATTGCTTTTTGAATGCCGTCTGGGCAAACGTTTTCAAAAGGTATCTGCTCCACATTAATACTATCTTTTTCTCCTGAAACCGAAAGGTTACCTAAAAATTCCACCAAGTTTGGGGTTACAACTAAGTTCGCCATATGGTCACCCCCTATTTTGTCGGGCATAATTACATTATCAGCTCCTGCGAGTTTTAATTTTTGGTAACTGGTTTCTTCACTAGCACGGCTTATTATTTTTAATTTTGGATTCATCTGCCTTGCAGAAAGCACAATAAAAAGATTATCAGCATCACTAGGCAATGCACATATTATAGTAGACGCCTTTTCAATTCCGGCTTGCAATAAAACTTTATCTTCATTGGCATTTCCAGTTATAGCTAAGATATCAGTTTCAGAAAAACGCTCCACTATCTGTTCGTCAATTTCAATAACTACAAATTCTTTTTTATAATCATTTAGTTTTTCAACAGCTTGCTTTCCATTACGCCCATAACCACAAACGATGACGTGGTTACGAAGTAAGTCTACTTGTTTTTGCACTCGTTTTTGTTTTAAGTTACCAATATTATTTTTACTTAAAATATATTCCGTAATTACTGAAATTGCATACCCGACTATAAATATACTTGAAAGTATGAGAAGAGAGGTAAACATTTTTTCAAAAGGCCCTAATGGGCGAACTTCTTGAAAACCAACCGTAGTAATACTTATTACGGTCATGTAAATAGCATCAATCCAAGTATAACCGGAGAAGAACCTGAACGCTAAAATCCCTATTGAAAAAACAAAGATTAAAAGAAAGACCGCTCCGTATATTTTTGAATTGACTAATCTTTTCATCCGTATAGTTTATTTAATAAAGCGGAAAGTAAATCTTAGATTTTTCATCATCATTTATTTTCACTTTATAAAAGATATTATAAATCGAAAACCGAGGTGCGTTTAGCGTACACTAAATCTTTTAAACGCAACCAAAAAGCAAATGTTACATAAATTGCAAACCCTACGCCTAATGTTGCGAAGGAAAGATAGATAAAAAAAAGGCGTACATTTTTTACTCGTATTCCTAAACGATCGGCCAAACGTGAGCTTACATAAAAACCACGTTTTTCAAAAAAATACCGTATGCGGTATATTGCTTTTAACATACTTGCAAAATACTATTTTTTCGCTACATTCTTAAAGTTAGGGTGTAATCATACCAAATTAAGTTTTTCTTGTAGATAAAACGGCATTACCTACCGCGCACTGTAAACACTTTACTTTATCACAATATTCGTTTTTTAATTGAAGTAAACTCTGCGATTCTAATGCGTTTTTTGCAATTGGTTTTAATTGGTTGAATTTTTTAATAATATTATTTTCTTCCTTATCTATGGAAGAAGTAAGCTGGATAAGCTCTTCGGATATATCTTTTTTAATAGAATTCGCGTAACAAAACTTTAGTGGAATAACCGTATTGATAAGCAGTAAGTCGATAAAAGATTTAGTGAGTTTCTTTTTTCTTTTTGTTGAAACCACTCCAAAGTTATAATGAGTATTCCAATATTCTGAAGCAGTGACATTGAAAACCTCATAAAACATTGATTTTTCTGAAATAGAAATAAGTTTTGAGAACAATTGCTGTTGCTCTCGATACAGCATCGCCAATTGCGATAAACGAATTGTAGGAAAATTTGGAGGCCGTAACCTAAAATATTTAGGCGCTACAACTTCAGCATTTGAAAGATGAAATTTATGCGCCAAATAACTATACGTTTTATAGAGCTCTTTAAGATAAGGGTCTTCATTACTCGTATGTAATAAACCTCCTTGCCCTAAAAGTAAAGCTTCCAATTCCAACGGTTTTTCCGCACACTTTTTTATTACTGAAAATTCAATCGATTGTGCTATGCTATAAAAAGAGTCGCCATTTACTTTTAAACCAAAATTCTTTGCAAGCAATTTAAATAAAACAGCTTCCCAGTGATTATTGGATTCTTTCAATTCTTTTAAAATCAACTTAGATTTTTGTTGGAGTCGTTCAAAATACAAGCGTTCTAACCAATTGTTTATTGTAAAATCATCAACCTTTGAAAAATCTTGCTCACAAGGAATCCATTGATTTCTTTTCGAAACTAGTTTCCGGTACTTTTGTAACGTGTAATCGTTTATAACATTCTTAATCTCTACTGTTGGAATCGAGGCGTCATTTTTCGTAAAAACCTCAGCATCGTGTTCCCAAACCACGTGTAGAATTACAGAATCGTAAGCCGTATCTTTTTCGTGATGGTGCGCATACCAATCTGAAGATTTTATATGAATTTCAACATTTCCCGCCCATAATTGATCTCCTATTGAAAGTTTCGCATTAAAAAAGTCGGGGCCAGAATCGTGATTATGCCGCCCTACAGAAAGTATTTTCACAGGCTGTCCGTCTGTAGTGTTTAGTTGAGTGGTGGTAAATTTCTGAAACTTCCACAAGTAATGCAGAAAATCTTCTTTCATGATTAGAAAAAGTTACGGGGAGTTTCAGTAACGAATATACACTTTATTATGAAGCTGTACTATCTGAGCTTTTACCAGAGTCTTCAGGAATGGTATCGGTAAACAAAACCCGATGCCATTTATAAAGCCTTCTGTTTAAGACAATGTAACGCATAATACCAACCCCCAAAAAGACGATACAAACCACCAGAGCGACATACCCTAACCAGCGAATACTTTGAAAATCTTTAAGACCTAATAATGCCAAGCCACCTAACAATAGGTATAAAGAAGCTTTTATGTAAGCTAGGAGTGTTCGTTCGTTCGCAAGCTTGGTACGCTCTAAAGCGAGTATTTCGCGCGTGTTTACAGGCACTGGTTTGGTGCGTAAATATTTAAACAATTTTTGTGCTTCACGTTTCATGACTCTCTAAAAGTAAAAAAATCCCGCTCCAAATACAATGGAACGGGATTTATAAATATAAATTTCTGAAAAATTATTCAATAAAACCTTGCTCACGCATCCAATCGTCATTATAGATTTTGGCTACGTAGCGACTTCCATGGTCGTGAAATAAAACAACTACCACATCGTCTTTGGTAAATTCTTCTTTTAACTGAAGCAAGCCTTTCATAGCTGCCCCGGCTGAATTTCCTAAAAACATACCTTCTACTTCCGCTAATTTTCGTGTATAAACCGCTGCATCTTTATCCGTCACTTTGGTAAAGCCATCAATAATATCAAAATCTACATTGGCTGGAAGAATATCTTCGCCAATTCCTTCGGTGATGTATGGGTAAATTTCATTTTCATCAAATTCTCCGGTTTCGTGGTATTTTTTAAAAACACTTCCGTAGGTATCGATACCCCAGATTTTAATGTCAGGATTCTTTTCTTTTAGATATTTACCAACACCACTAATGGTTCCGCCAGTTCCAACACCTACTACAAAGTGTGTAATTTTCCCTTCGGTTTGTTCCCAAATTTCTGGTCCGGTGCTTTCGTAATGTGCTTTGGCATTACTTGGGTTGTCATACTGATTTACATACCAACTATTTGGAGTTTCTTCAGCTAAACGCTTAGAAGTAGAGTAATACGAACGAGGATCGTCTGGTTCTACATCGTTAGGGCACACCACTACTTCACTTCCTACAGCTCGTAAAATGTCCATTTTCTCCTTACTCTGCTTATCGCTGATTACGCAAACCATCTTATAACCTTTCACGATTGCCCCCAGTGCCAGACCCATTCCAGTATTTCCTGAAGTTCCTTCAATAATAGTTCCGCCAGGTTTTAAGCGACCATCGGCTTCGGCTTCTTCAATCATTTTTACTGCCATTCGGTCTTTCACCGAATTTCCAGGGTTAAATGTTTCGTATTTTGCAAGGACTAAAGCAGGGATTTCTTCCGCTAGTTTATTAATTTTCACCAATGGCGTATTGCCTATAGTCCCTAATATATTTTCTGCGTATTTCATAGCTGTATTTTATGCGGGGCAAAGGTACGGTTTAGCCAAATGAACTACAAGATTTTATATTATTCAAACCGAATGGCTTTTACTGGGGAGATTTTAGCAATAATATAAGATGGTATTAACAGCATCAATAAACATAAAAGAAAAGTACCGCCATTCAACAGTAAAATGTACCCAGCATCAATATATACAGGTGCTTCGGTAACATAATACGTGTCTGGGTTTAATGGAAATAGTTTAAAATATTTCTGAATAAATAAAAGTCCCAATCCTATTAAGTTTCCCCAAAATAACCCCACGCCAATTAGGTACATGGCGTTATATATAAACACTTTCCGCACGCTCCAATCGTTACTGCCCAATGCTTTTAAAATACCGATCATTTGAGTGCGTTCTAAAATCAACACTAGTAAAGCGGTAATCATATTAATTCCAGCTACTAAAATCATGATTCCGATTATAAGAAAAATATTGAAATCAAACAGATCGAGCCATTCAAAAATAGCCCCATATTTTTGCCGAATGGTTTGTGTATCGAGTGTGCTGGCAGTCTCGTTATATACCGCATTTCCTACCTCTTGAATGTTATCAAAGTCATCAACAAAAACTTCAAAAGCACCTATTTGGTCATCGTCCCATTTGTTAAGGCGTTGAATGTGGCGAATATCTGTTATTAAATATTGCTCATCAAACTGCTGAAAACCGCTATTATAGATTCCGACTATTTGTAAGCCAAGGCTTCGTGTTTTCTTATTTTCAGCATCTTGTAAAAAGAAAGTATTTACTCGATCTCCAACCTTAAAGGTCAATCGATTAGCCAGATATTGTGAAATTAAAATTTCATCGTTTAGGTTTTCAGAATAATTAGGCAACCTACCTTCAATTATAAAATCACTGAAAGCATTCCAGTTGTAATCATCACCAACACCTTTTACCACAATACCTTCAAAATTTTCGGCAGTTCGAATCACACCACCTTTTAAAGCAGTAACCTGTATATGGTCGATACCGTCAACACTCGGAAAGTTAGGATAAAAATCTTGATTTTTTGAAATAGGAATTTGCGAGTCGTTGGAGAAATTAGTGTCAAAATTGGTGATTATAATATCTCCGTTAAAAGCAGAAACTTTTTCGCGAATTTTTTCCTGAAGCCCAACCCCCGTGGCAATAGAAACCAACATCATAATAATGCCAATAGCAATTGCCGTGATGGCAATTTTTATTATTGGTGCCGAAATACTACTTTTATAGTCCTTGGAAGCAATTATGCGCCGGGCGATGAAAAATTCGAAATTCACAAATTGGGTTATGCAGTTATTAGTACTCAAAAATACAGTTTTCATTCTGCTTTTCAGTTTTTTTTCCTGCGGAACTTCAGTTACCGAAAAAGAGCCTGTAAAACAAAGTACACTCGAACAATATATTGAAGTAGGAGCAGATATAAAAGAAGATAACGATCGAGATCTGGAACGAAAGAGAAAAAGAGCTGAAAACAACAAAAAATATGAAGTAGAAGTTGGAACCCTTAAAACAGAAGACGGAACGCTAGCTGAAAAGTCTATCATGGTTGGTGCAGATCAATTTTCATTGTATTCTGAAATGCTAAATAATAAATCGGTTGGTGTAGTTGCGAATCAAACGTCGAGAGTGGATAACAATTCTAAACACTTAGTGGATTTTTTAGTTTCTGAAAACATCAATTTAAAAAAAGTATTTGCCCCAGAACACGGGTTCCGAGGAAAAGCAGATGCCGGCGAAGTAGTTAAAGATGGTGTTGATACGAAAACTGGATTGCCCATTATTTCGCTCTACGGAAAAAACAAAAAACCATCTCCTACACAAATAGAAGGAATTGATATCATGATTTTTGATATTCAAGATGTAGGCGCGCGGTTTTACACCTATATTTCAACTTTGCATTATGTGATGGAAGCCTGTGCCGAAGCGAATATTCCTGTCCTTATTCTAGATAGGCCAAACCCTAACGGACATTATATAGACGGTCCTGTTTTAGAACCTCAACACTCTAGTTTTGTTGGTATGCACCCTGTACCAGTTGTTCACGGAATGACGATTGGGGAATATGCAAAAATGATTAATGGTCAAGGATGGTTAAAAAACAATGTAAAAGCTGAACTTCAAATAATTAAAGTTAAGAATTACAACCACCAAAAAGCATATTCGTTACCCGTAAAACCGTCTCCCAATTTACCGAACGACACGGCCATTAGCCTCTACCCCAGTCTCTGTTTTTTTGAAGGAACCATTGTTAGCGCCGGTCGTGGTACCGATATGCAGTTTCAGGTTTTTGGCGCACCTTCTTTGCCTTCAAAATTTTATCCTTTTACGTTTACGCCACAAGCTAATGATGGAGCGAAACACCCTAAGTTTAAAGGTGAAACTTGCAATGGATTAGATCTTCGGAAACAAAAAAATCTAGATAAGCTGAATCTAGAATGGCTTATTGAAGCGTATGTAGGCTTCGGAAAGAAAAAAGACTTTTTCAATAACTTTTTCACCAATCTTGCCGGTACGACCAAATTACAAGAACAAATAGAGAATGGGTATACGTATCCTGAAATTAGGGCCACTTGGTTAAGAGATCTTGAAAAGTATGATATGATGCGGAAACAATACACACTTTATGAATAAAAAACTTCTTTTTTGAATAAGGAAGCATACTTTTTATATTTTAGTAAAAAATACACACGATTTGAAAGTACAAATACCTCTTCTCTTCTTTTTAATAAGTATAATATTATATTCTTGTGAACCAGAAATTAAAGAAAACGAGCGGACTGCCATTGAAGGTACTGTTATAGACTTTGAAGGAAATGCGATTCCCAATACCCCTATAAAGGTTAAAACCCAAAACTTGCTATTGGGAGAAGGTAGTACTGATAACATTGGAAGTTTTAAATTTACTTCCCTACAATCCAAATTTGATGAATTAACTATTAATGTGAATACAGAAGGAGGTAACTCTTCCTTTGGGACATATTCTATTATTTATAGCAATAAGCGACTTCAACAAGGTTATAACCTTTCAGATATCACCTTACGTAGAAAAGCAACACTTCTTTTCAATATTGAAAAAACTAGTAGCGAAAACAATACATTAAATTGGTCCCTTCAATATACCGAACCCTTTTGTGAAATTTATGATGACGAAGAAACCAGTCAAAATACAAGTAGATGCTACGAAACCACCTCTTTAATTGAGGTTTTAGATACTACAAATCCAAATTTTGAATCTGAATTTTTTTCGGTACAAAACTCAACTGTACAATTTACGTATCAACTTAATGATGCGGAACCTCAAACTATTTTAATAGAACTTACTGAAGCAACCAATTTCTATGAATTTGAATACTAAGCTACTTTTAATTGCGCTATGCATTGGTTTTATCACCGTTGCCAAGGCCCAAGAAGAAGAGGAACCTCTAGAACAAAAGAGTGATATTGTACAAGACGACCATTACGCTATGTTTAAAATTGGCTATTATAACCCAATTGCCTTCGGGGATAATTTTGCAAATGAAGCTCTTGAACAAAAAGGTGGTGTAGAGTTTTCGTTTCTAGCGAATCTTTTTGATACTCCTTTTTTAATCGGGCTGCAATACAACTATTTTCACAGTAATGTAACAAACCAGCAGTTAGTTGGTACTTATAACGACTCCAAGATTCATTCCTTTGGACCGCTTTTGGGATACCAATTATTGTACACCAATACGTGGCGCGCTAATATAGCTTCTGGTGTAGGTATTACACATTATCATAATAGAAATTCAGGTGATAATTTTAATGATACTGCAACTACATTGTGGATAATCCCGACGGTGAGCTATCACCTCAACAAAACCGTAGGAGTTTATTTTTCAAGTTCTTATCGAAGAGACTTTATGAATATTAAAACTCCAGCGCAACTAGACTCCTTCTTTAAGTCGGCCAATTATATAAATCTTAGCCTTGGGCTGCATATTCTTATTTAAAGAGATGTTTCTTTTATAAAAACAAGCAGGATGCGATTTCTCCTTTCGTTCGAAATGACTAAGGCAATCGTTTTTTCATCTCTTCCACAATATTGAACGCCGCTGGACAAATGGCTACATTTTTTAAGGTTAAATTTGAAATTTGCTGGAATTTCTTCCGGTCCGTATGCGGGAATTCTTTGCAAGCTTTTGGTCTAACGTCGTAAATGCTGCAGTAATTATCTTCGCCTAAAAACGTACACGGAACGCTTTGTAACACATAATCGTTCTCTTCATCCATCTGCAAATAGGTTTCAATAAATTTGCTTGGTTTCATCTTAAAGTGCTTGGCAATTCGCTCAATATCCTTTTGGGTAAAAAGCGGGCCGGTCGTTTTACAACAGTTTGCGCAAGTAAGGCAATCGGTACGTTCAAACTCTTCATCGTGCAACTCTTGCATGAATGAATCTAAGTTTTTTGGCGGTTTACGCTTCAGTTTTTTAAAGAACTTTTTGTTCTCGTTATGTGTATCTTTGGCGCGTTGCGGGAGTTGTTTTAGGATTTCTTCCATAGCAATGGCAAAAGTACAAATTTTGAAGTACGAGGTACGATTTACGAATGACGAAATATAGATACGGTGGCTGAGTGATTTTATGGGAAAACTTTTATTAGAAAACAGCAAAAGCTTTGACCCATAAAATTGTATCGAAGCCACGATTTACGATTTTTAAATGTTAAATGATATTTGATGAAAATAATAATATTCACAAATTTCATCAACTCATCAACTCACAACCCAGCAACTCATTATGACTGATATTATAGGCACCGCACTACTTGATTATTACCACGGAAATTATACGGAAGATATACTAACCGAAACCAATATCACTGAAGAAGACGTTATGCCTCTTCCCTACTTATTCCGAAGTTATGCTGAAATGCCACAGGTTGAACAAAAAGCGCTCGATTTATCGTATGGAAAAACATTAGATGTTGGGTGTGGTGCAGGCAGCCATTCGCTATACCTTCAGGAACAGGGATTAAATGTAACCGCAATTGATACTTCAAAAGGAGCCATTGAAGTCTGTAAACTTCGAGGCGTTGATCATGTGGAGCATATTGATTTACTTGAACTGGAAAATAAAAAATTTGACACCATATTATTGTTGATGAACGGCACCGGTGTTTTTCAGAAACTGGAATTTGTTTCAAAATATCTTCAGAAATTAAAATCGTTACTTACTTCCGACGGCCAAATTTTAATTGATAGTAGTGATTTAAAGTACCTTTGGGATGCTGCAGATGAAGAAGGTTTAGATATTTCAGAAGCGCATTATTACGGCGAGTTGGAGTTTGTGATGAAATACAAAGGTGAGGAAAGTGCTCCATTCAGTTGGATTTACTTAGATGAAGCTCTTTTTAAAAAAAAGTGCCAAGAGAATGGATTTAATTTTAAGGTTGTACATAGAGGAGAGCACCACGACTATTTGGCAAAACTCACAAATAAATAAGATATATAGATTGAAAGGGTTTTTAAACTATTTCGGCTACATACTGAATTACAAGTAAAAGCGTTAAAATAAAGCTACCCATTTTTAAAATATTCATTTTAAGGGTATGTTTGCTATAAATATTAATGATTATATTATGAAATTTCCCCTTACTACCCTATTCCTTTTCTTTTTTTCAGTGCTTTTATTTACTGGTTGTAAGGATGACGACTCAGATAACGTAAATGATCCTACCGCCGAGAACAGAAAATCTTTAGGAACTTCGGCAGAGGATATACTTTCCAACGATATTTATAATAGTCTTACCATTGAATTTGTTTACGCAAATGGTTTTGAGCCAACAGAAGAAACCAAAATTGCAATAACCTCTTTTTTAAACGAACGCGCTACAAAACCCAATGGTATTATAATTAAAGAAACCGTCATTGAAACACCAACAGGTGCTCCTTTTGATATAGATGAAGTAAAGGAAATTGAAGAAAACAACAGAACTGCTTATACAACAGATGATGATTTGGCCGTATATGTTTTCTTTTCCAATGGAAATTCGAACAAAGATACTGATAAAACGGTAACATTAGGTACGGCTTACCAGAACACGTCTATTGTAATCTACAAAAAAACACTTCAAGACTTAATTGACAACAATCAAGGGTCAGACTTGACAACTCTTGAAATTACGACCTTGCAACACGAATTTGGACATATTTTGGGACTTGTAAATATAACTGATGATGACATTCATCCTGAAAATCACGAGGACTTAGATAATTCTCGCCATTGTGTAGTTGAAAATTGTTTAATGTACTTTCAAGCTACCAATACAGAACGCAGAGAAGTGGCTCGTTTTCTAGAGCGTAGAGGAACAGTCCCACAGTTAGACTCACTTTGTATTGCTGACTTACAAGCTAAAGGAGGGAAATAGCTTTAGGCTTTAGGCTTTAGGCAAAATCATAAAAGTTGAAATACAAACTAGAAAAATAGTCTGCTAGAGTCAATAAAAACTTTTTACAATACTTCAGCATTTTCGCTATATTCTATACTCCATATTCTAAATTCTTTTAAACACCTGTAATATGTTCTAAGCCTTAAGACTTATTCTTCTTCTAAACTAAATTCTTTTTTACCATCTATAAATGTGGCTATTACTTTGGTATTAGGGATACTGTCTTCTTCAACTTTCATAATATCCCGGTCTAAGACAGTAAAATCAGCAAATTTACCTTCTTCAATACTACCTTTTTCATCTTCCTCAAAATTAGAATACGCTGCCCAAATGGTCATTCCTTTTAAGGCTTCTTCTCTAGACAAAGCATCTTTTTTCTGAAATCCATTTTCAGGGTAGTGTTCCAAATCTTTACGGGCTACAGCAGCATAAAAAGTATACATTGGATTTACTTTTTCAACAGGAAAATCTGTTCCCAACACAACAATCCCTGCGTTTTCCAGTAGCGTTTTATATGCGTATGCGCCTTTTATTCTTTCTGACCCTACTCTGTCTTCTGCCCAATACATATCGCTTGTAGCGTGTGTAGGTTGTACAGACGGAATTATATTTTTTGAAAATTTATCAAAGTCTTTTTCAGTTACAATTTGAGCGTGTTCTATTTTCCATCTAGTATCGTTTTTATCTTTTAAAGCCGTTTTATACGCTCTTAAAACTGAAATATTAGCCGAATCGCCAATCGCATGAGTATTCATTTGAAAGTCGGCTGCAGCAATTTTATCGGCAAGCGTTTGTAAACTATCGGCAGGTGTTATCATAGCACCAAAATGTCCCGGCATATCACTATATGAGTCTCGCATAGCTGCTCCTCGAGATCCTAAAGCTCCATCTGCATACACCTTTACCGACCGAACATTTAACCGCTCGGTTTTAATTTTTCCGTTGTTTAGGTAATAGTCTAAGTTCTTAGGTTTATTGCTCACCATAGCATATACACGCAATGCCATACTATCACGTTGCTGTAAACTATCTATTAATTCTATTACTTCTTTATCTAGCCCTGCGTCGTTAATAGTTGTCAATCCCATCTCTAAACAAATACGCTCAGCATCCAGTAAAGCCTGTTTATTATAACTTCTATTCTGCTTAGGGAAAGACTCTTCAACCAAACTCATAGGACTATCAACTAGAACTCCAGTAAGTTTTCCACTTTCTACACCAATGACACCTCCGTCCATTTTAGTTTCAGTTGTAATACCCGCCAATTCTAAAGCTTTACTATTTACAATCATTGCGTGACCATCTATTCTAGTAAGTGCGACAGGAGTTTCAGGAAAAAGAGAATCTAACTCTTTATTGGTTGGGAATTCTTTTTCTTCCCAATCGTTTTGATCCCAACCGCGACCGATAATGTAGTCTTTATTTTTTTCTTTCTGAAAAGTTATCACTCGCGCCAAAACCTCATCATAACTAGTAGTTTCGGTTAGATCTACATCTTGCAGATTCAATCCTAATCCATATAAGTGTGCGTGTCCATCAATTAAACCTGGAACAATTGTTTTTCCTTTGGCATCGTATGTTTCAGCAATGTTATATTTCAACTCTAATTCAGGTTTTATACCTATTTCTAATATTTTTCCGTCTTTAACTACAAACGCATTTTCGGTATCAAAATTTTCATTTACTGTATAAATAGTGGCATTTTTCACCAAAAGGTCTGCAGGTATTTTCTCCGGAGCACAAGCAATTAATAAACTTAAAAGAAAGAGTGGGAATAATTTTTTCATAATCTATTTTTAAAATATGTTGCAAAAATAAAGAAAGCAACTGTAAATGCAGCTGCTTTCTTTATTATGAAAATTTATATAGTTATAAACTCAGTTTTAAGGTTTAGTTTAGAAGAATTACCAATCAAACTTATAGGTAGCACCTACCAAAGCTTGAATTCCTTGTACCGGATAATTGAGCCATTTTTCGTAATTATCGCTCAACAAGTTACTTCCCTTCGCAAAAACATATAATCGTTCGTTGATATTATATCCTAAATGAATGTTTGCATCAAGATACCCATCTAACGTTCGTTCTTCTAAAATAATGGGTTCAAATGGTAATGAAATGTTTGAATACAAATCTTTACGCTCCCCTACGTAAAATAATGAGGCGCCTCCATATAACTGTTCGGTAATTTTGAAGTTTGAAAATAAGGATGCTTTTAATTCTGGGAGGTTCCAAGGCTCGGCCTCATTCGTTGTATCATAACTAAAATATTCTCCCGTTACTCCTAATGTAAATGCACTGTTAACATCTACTTTTAATTCTCCAAAAACGGACAAGATATTTACATCATCATATACTACATTAAAAGAGTTTCCGTACTCATATCCTTCTCCAGTGGTTGCTCCCGTTGAAAACTGGTTGGCTTTAAACAATGCTTTATTTTCATCTTTCCCGTAAGAAGCGCGCACGTTATAACCTAAAGAGTTAGATAACTTCCCTTTTAAACCAGCAAACCCTTCATACAACTGGCTCGTCGGTGCTATGAATAAAGTAGGCGACACATAGGGATTGATTTCCTTGAAGTCGTAATACGTGTTTTGTTTTAAATCGCCTTCTGCCCCGCCATAGACAATTAATAATTCATCAACTAGACGATACGAAGCGTTGATTCGTGGATACAAGAAGAAGTCGGTTTCACTGTTTTCAGTATCTAAACTTACATAAGCAGCTGCCCCTAAGGAAACCGATAAATCTTCATTTACATACACTAACGAAGGAATCACTCCTGCGTTTAAATAGCTATAATCAATTCCTTCGGAAGAGAGGTAGCCCTTATCAAAACTTCCCGTTAGATAATCCACATCTCCATCTACTTTCAAAGTTAAATCAGTTAATGGAAATGAAAACTCTGGTTGTGCATTAATATTGATTTCAGAAGAAGAAAACGCATCGCCAGTATATCGAATATTAGCTGTGGCTTTTTCAAAAAAAGAATCGTCTACCGAAATACTTCCACCTACATACCCGCTATAATATTGTTGCTGTGGATCGATTTCAGAACCAATTGTTTCGAAGTTTTGTGTATAAAAATCATTTAAACCATACCAATTAAACAGTTGATGCTCTACTCCAGCATCTAGCTTATAACTTGTATAACGCTGTCGGCTGCTGTAATTGGCATCTAACTTGGTGTCATAGTATTTGTTTTCCAATAAAACACCATCAATATCACCTTGTGAGGAATTATGTCGAAAATAAAAACCGGCGTTATCAGTACGGCTTATTTGAAAGTTACTGTACAGCTCACCCAAAATAGACGTGTAATTACCAAACCCTAAAGTTGCGTAATTGTCATACAACTTAATCGGTTTCGCTTTTTCAACCGTTTCCGCTTTTCCTTTAGCAGGTGTAAAAGTGGAAGCTACGGGAACAGAAAAAATCTCGTATTTCACCTCTTTTTTCTGTGTAGTAACCGAATCATTCAGCATTGGTGTTTCTTTCACCTTAAAAGCATCGGAAATTGTTGGCGTGTATGGTTTTACAATGTTTACCACTTCGGTATCTAAATCATCTTCTTGCTCTTCCCCGTCTTTATCTTGGGCTAACAAAGAAAGGTTAGAAAATAGCATGACTAAAACAAGGAAAAACATCCCCCTCAATCCCCCTTCAAAGGGGGAGTTTGTTCTTTGAAAGTTATTTAAAAATGAAACACTTTTTGTGTTACTAGAAGCTATTTGCATAGGTAGCAATTTTGTTTAATTGATTGATGTTATTAGTTTTCTTCGGCTTCTACCGAAGCGTTTGTTTTTGCCTCAGCATTTTTTATTTTGGATAGTTCTGCTTTCGCTTCGTCTACTATTTCCGTGAAATCACTGAAGTTTTTTATCAGGCTATCTAAAATATAAGTGGCTTGATACGCATCTTTTAAGTCGTAAAAATTCTTCGCCATTAGCAATAATCCTTTTGCACCGTATAATTTGTAGCCCGGATAATCTTTTGCCAATTGTTGTATGGATTCATTCGAAGCCTTCAAGCTTCCTTCTTTTCTTTTAAAATAGGCATCATAATACAACGCTTCAGCAGCCAATTCGCCCGTTGCTATCTTACCAACCTCAGCATATGCTTTTTTGGCTTTTGCTTCGTCATTGGTTTTCATCGCTGACCGTGCAATGATAATTTGCGCATCACTTTTAATACTGTTGTCGATTTTTGAATTCTGAAGCACTTTTTCAGCGTACCCAACCGCTTCAGCATATTGTTTTAACTCGTAACTAGCTTTCATGCTGTTAGTCTGTGCGAATATGATATTCTGTTGTGAATCGGCACTTATTTCCAAGCGCTTCAAATAACTGAGAGCTTTTTCGTAATTATTCTTTCCTAAATACAGCTCTGAAACTCGGGCCAAAGCTGGCTCTGTAAATTCATTCTGCTCTCTAGACACCACATATTCATAATGCGGAATGGCTTTCTCTTTTTCTGTTTCAGCAAAATATAACTGACCTAAATAAAAGTGTGCGTCTAACGCATTCTTTCCATTTGGAAATTCTTTTAAATACGCTTCAAAACGGCTAATCGCTTGACTGATTTTATTTTCCAAATACGGTTTTTCAGCAGCTTGGTAAGTAGCATCGTCCAATTCGCTATCTTCTACTGAAACGTAATCTAACGTATTCACCCAATTGGCATATTGATCTACTTGCCCTTGATCTATGTAAATAATTTTTGCTGAAGAAACAGCTTGCACAGCTTCAGGTGTCGAAGGATACTCACTGGCTACCTGCTTAAAAATAGCCAACGCTTCATTACTATTTCCTGTATTGTCCAAAATCAACGCTTTTTTCATTAAGGCCCTTGGTTTATAAATACTTTTCGGGATGTTTTGAACCAAGTTGTCGTAGGTTCTTAACGCTTCGTTGTTTTTATTTTGAGATACGTAGGTGTTTCCTAATTCATATAAAGCATCATCACGGTAAACCGATTTCACATACGTGCGTAAGAAGTTTTGTAACCCTTCAATTTTATCTTCGGTTCTATCCACAAAACCATAACTAATTGCTTTTTGAAACGCGGCATAATCTTCATCCGCAGCACCAACTTCAATGGCTTTGTTATAATTTTCCATCGCTGGCCAGTATTGGCTGGTCACAAAATAACTGTCTCCCAATCGTAAATACGCATCCTGTTTTCGAGCGCCGTTTGCAGATGAACTTTCCAAATATCCTTTAAAATTGGTTATGGCTTCGGAATAGTTTTTCAACTTGAATTGGTTATACGCTAAGTTGTACCGAGCATTGTCATATTCTGGTGTGGAAGCTGCTTCCGGTAGTTGTAGATATTGTTTATAACCAATTAATGCTTCGTCAAAATCGGACAATTGATAATCGCTTTCAGCTTTCCAGTAGGTAGCTCTTGCAGTATATTTTGCATCGCGAGGTTCTTGTAAGGACTTATTGAATAATGTTTTCGCTTCGGTATAATTCCCTTCATTATATAATTCTACACCACGGAAAAAAGCCACTTTTTGATACGCCAACTTATTTTCAAACGCTTTGTTGTTTTCCAACAGCTCCATTGCGGCTTTATAATTTTTTGATGTGATGTATGAATCGATCAACAAGTTTTGCAGGGCTTCGTTATTTTTATTGTCTGGATAAGCTTCAATAAACGACAGTAAAACCTGCGGTGCACTTTGGTAACTGTTTCCTATTTCGTAACTCAGTTTTGCATAATTTAAAAAAGCATCTTCTTTTATTTCTGCGGAAAAATTCATTTCCGAAGCATTTTTAAAGGCATTCAACGCTTGCTGTTTCTGGTCTAACTTTAAATAGCTTTCTGCTAAATGATAATAGGCATTTTGTGCTACGGAATTATTTCCGTTGATAATTTTATTGAATTCGTTAATCGCACTCTGGTAATCGCCTTGCTTGTAATATGCATAGCCCAGTTGGTAGTAATCGGTATTGTTCCACTTACCACGTTTGCCTTTATATTCTTTTAGATACGGAATCGCCTCAGCATATTGCCCTAAGTTGAAATAACTTTCGCCGATAATTTTAGAAAGCTCACTGCGTTCCTGCGGACTTGAAGTATCGTATTGTTCTTTTCCTAAATCGATCGCTTTTTGAAAATCTCCCAATTTAAAATTCATATCAGCTTGGTAGTAGGATAAGTCTTCTGAATAGCGTTCATCACCTTTAATTTCTTCAAACTGCTGATTTGCTTGTTCGTAATCGTCGCCTTCGTAAGCGATATATCCTAAATAATACTTCGCTTGAGAACCGTATTTTTGAGAATTTGAAACACGATTTAAATATTTTTTTGCTTCGCTATATCGCTTGTTTTTAAAATATGCATAGCCATTATTAAAATTGTATTTCTCTGTTTCCCCTCGGCTTAAACTACTTTCATCTACTTTATCATACCATTTGCGGGCGTGAGAGTATTTTCCGTTTTCAAAATAGTAGTTGGCTACGTTAATGTATGCATCGTTACGCTTAATGCTGGTGGGGTAGTCTTCCACAAATTCTTCCATTAACTGGTCAGCATCCTGCTGATTCAAACGCACAGCACAATTGGCAACGTAATACGCGCAATCCCCTTCAATGGTTTCTTCATCAGTAGCAGATTTAACTTTAGAAAACAACGTTTGAGCAGCCAAAAACTGGTTGTTGTTGTACAATTCAATCGCTTTGTTGTAATCCACTAAACCGTTAGTTAAAACAGCGGTTTGCTGTGAAAACGTTACGGTATAAATTAATAGAAAAGCGATAAAGGCGAGCAAGGTTTTGCGCATGGGCTTGAGGTTTTTGATAACAAAATTACATCATTCTCTTAATCTGTAACGAAACTTGCTTGTGATAATTATGTTTTTAAGAAACCTTTAGCACGCCCTAAAAAAAATTCAATTACTTTTAAGATTCATTTCAGAAACAATCCATAATGAAAAACACATGTATCTTATTGATTATAACCGCTACGGCACTCACTATGAACGCCCAACGCAATCCATTTAAAAACATGACCGAAAAAAATGGAAAGATTGGTATTGGCACCGAGCAACCAGATGAGTTGTTAACCGTAAAAGGTAAAATACACACCCAAGAGGTTTTGGTCGACTTACAAGGCGCCGTTGCCCCCGATTATGTGTTTGAATATTTTTTTAATGGCACTTCGGAAATGATGCCAACCTACAAACTTCTTGCCTTACCCGAACTGGAAGCTTATTTAAAAAAGCATAACCATTTACCAGAAATCCCTTCTGCTGAAACAATGGAAAATGAAGGAATGTCGTTGAAAGAAATGAACTTGTTATTATTGAAAAAGGTTGAAGAGCTTACTATTTATACGCTTCAGCAACAAAAGGAGATTGAAAAACTAAAAGAAAAGGTAAACAAGCAGCAATAATTCTTTGTATTAAATATTAATTACATAGCTATTGTACTTTATACTATTTCAAATTACATTTGAAGTTTTAACTTAAATAAAAATCATACTCTATTATGTCGCAACCGGTTTTAGAATTAAAAGATGCCGCCATTTACCAACGAGAAAACCTCATTTTATCTGATGTTTCCGTACGGGTTGAAAAAGGTGAATTTGTCTACTTAATAGGAAAAACTGGAACTGGAAAGAGTAGTTTTATGAAAACACTCTACGGCGATCTACCCCTACAAGAAGGAAAAGGCGAAATTGTAGGTTACGATTTACCTACTTTAAAAGAAAAAGATATTCCATTTTTACGAAGAAAACTAGGTGTTGTGTTTCAGGATTTTAAATTACTAAACGACCGTACCGTAAAAAAGAACTTGCACTTTGTTTTAACTGCAACCGGCTGGAAAGACAAAAAGAAAATGGATGCCAAAATTGACGAGGTCTTAGGAAAAGTAGATATGAAAACCAAAGCGTTTAAATATCCCTATCAACTTTCTGGGGGCGAACAACAACGTGTAGCTATCGCTAGAGCCTTATTAAATGACCCAGAATTAATTTTGGCAGATGAGCCAACCGGAAATTTAGATCCACAAACTAGTGTGGAAGTCATGCAAGTATTGCAAGAAATCAATAAAAATGGCAACACTATTTTAATGGCCACACACGATTATGCTTTGCTTTTAAAATATCCTTCCAAAACCTTGAAATGTGACGAAAATCAAATTTTTGAGGTGGTGCAGAAAACGGTTTAATTAGATGCTAGATGCTAGATGCTAGATGCTAGATGCTAGATAAAGTTAATTTTTAATATTTGGATCACGTAATTTCAATTCACATTCTTTTTCTAGCCTTGGATTAATTTTAAGATGAATACCTCCGTTCTTACCTGGCTTTAATATTGTATTTTCAGACAAAATAATTTGATTTTTTGATGTCAAGTCAAGTGTAGAAGCATCTGTAAATTGTTGATTTTTCAAAACTGTTTTTTCTGAATAGGTAGTCAGTTTAAAATCCCACCGCGAGAAGTTTTGATTATCGATCGTTACTGTTTCAGTATCAGCAACCATTTGATATACCATTTCTACCGCATCCCCGGTTTGTAAGGCACCCGCTCCATAATTTCCTTTATATTTTATATTATCACCAATAGCATCTATATTCCAAGCGGTGAGTTTTAAAATACTTTCTACTTCATCCGTAGGCAAACATGGATATAAGGAATACATAAGGCCAATAGTTCCCGTAACCAAGGGAGCGGTGGGAGAACTTGCTTCCCAAATGTATTCAATTTTATTATTAATTATCAAACTAGAGGTACGCAATTGTCCACTGGACGGGGCTACTAAATCTACCTTTGGATTGAGCGTAGTCATACCGACAGCGTAATTATAAGCCCCTTTTAAATCTTCCTTGTTTTTAAAACCCAGCGTTCTACTTAAATGCCCCCTAATATTTTCGCCATAATAATTGCCTGTTTCACTTAATAGGATGTTGTCTTCCACATTTTCATGTTTGTAACTTACAGAAGTCACTGAAATTACATGATCATAAGAAGCAGGGTAATACAGTTTATCTCCTTTGGCCTTGGACCAGTCTGTATTTCCTGCTGCTGCAACAAGGATGGTTCCGTTTTGGTACATCTCGTTTATAGCATCTTGGGCGGTTTGGTAATATCTAGAACTTACCCAGCTACAGTTTATCACTTTTACACCAGCCCTAGAAAGCTCTAACAGTTGATCAAAATTTTTAAAATGTCCATAATCTGTTGCATATATAGAGCAATCATAACACACACCAGGTATTCCAAAACTATTGTCCCCTTGTGCTGCTGCAACCCCCGAAATACCATTGCCATGACTACTGGCTAAGGGAGATTCCCTAAACACTTTTGTTTTTCCTTTAAACTCTGCGTTAGTTGTATCTACGGCAGCATCAGAAATGCCGATTATCATTTCTTTAGAACCGGTTGTGTAGTACCAAGCCTTAGGCATTTTAAGAAAATCGAAATAATCTAAGTTTGCTTGCGGTCCTTTATTGGCTCCTATTGTACTGGTTAATCCGTAATCGTTAGGTTCGAATATTTTTTTATCTTCAGAAGCAATCAATTCGCCAGAATCGAAAAGATGGGGAGCCTTTTGGAGTAAATCCTCAAGAATATATTCGGTATCTGCAATTACGAAAAAGGTTTTTTTTAAGTTTTCTTTTTTCGCTTTTTTAAAGGTTTTTTTAAACTCGTAGATTTTATATTTCTGCAGTATGTTTTTAAGTTTTGTATCGTCTCCTGAATAAATCAAATAATCATCTACTTCCGAAAATTCTGGATTGAAAAGTGAGTCATTTGCCCGAAGATAAATCCAAGATTTTTCCTGTGAGAAAGAAGAAAGTGTCACAAAACAAATTAAAACAAAAAAGCTATACTTCATATTTATCTTTCTTTTTTAAAACATGTGGGGTTTCAGTAATTACTTTTTAAAACACTTCTAGTAAACTCATTCGAAAAAATGCATTAGTTTGAAAAATTACATCTTCACTAGTTAAAGGCAACTTTGAACAATTATATTGATCCATCTGTACCACTACATATTTATACTTACATAAACTTTACTTTAAATACAAATTTCCTTTTTTAGAAAAACATTCCTTATTTGTAAGGCGATTTTTTTAGGTAATAAGTTATCTTTATAAAAATAGCTTATCGCTTCTTTACTTTTTTCAGAATTGGAAATAAGCTGGAATTTATCTTCTTTGATACGGTTATAGATTATATTTGCGATGTCCTGTCCTTTCATATTCAAAAACAAAACTTAGAAGTTTAAATTACCATAAAATGATTAAAAAGGCGCTTTTAAAATCTTAAAATTATACTTTTCTTCTGAAAGAAACGATGATTTCAATACTCATTCCCACATATAATTACAACATTGTAAAGTTGGTCACCAACTTACAAAAGCAATGTGCCGAGCAATCAATCGATTATGAAATCATTGTTTTGGATGATTCTTCCTCAAATAAAAAACTTAAAATCCATAATCATTCTATAAACAGTTTTGATAGGTGCAAGTATATTGAAAGCGATAAAAATAGGGGCCGAACCGCCTCAAGAGATTTTTTAGCAAGAGAAGCTATGTATGACTGGCTGTTATTTTTAGATGCTGATGTGATGCCAAAATATAAAAATTTCATACATCGCTTTGTTGAAAATCTAAATAAAGCTCAACTTATTTTTGGAGGAATAGCTTATACTGAGACAAAACCCAGTGTAGAACTTATGCTACGTTGGAAATATGGACATTCAAGAGAATCCTTAACCTTAAAGGAGCGAAATAAGGAACCGTATTTAACAATTATATCAGGCTGTTTTTTTATAAAGAAAGATATTTTTATTTCAATAAATCAACACCTTACTATTAATAAATATGGTCTTGATAATGTATTCAAACAACTTTTAGAAGAAAAGAAAGTTTCTATATTACACATAGATAACCCTGTCTATCATTTAGGATTAGAAAAAAATGAACTTTATATTTCAAAAGCGCTTAGGGCTGTGGAAACCACTGTTTTTTTAGAGAATAAAAACTTAATTAAACTAGAAAGACCATTGCAAAAAACGTATTTAAAATTAAAGCAATACAGAATACATCTACTAATTTATTGGATTCTTAATATATTTGAAAAGCAAATTTTTAAAAATTTAAAATCAAAAACCCCATCTTTATTTTTATTCGATTTGTACCGTCTTACCTACTACATAAAATTGAAAAAAGATGCCTAAGTTTTCAGTCGTAATATCGGTTTTCAACAAAGAAAAGTATATAGCTAATACAATACAGAGTGTTTTGAACCAGACACTTCAGGAGTTTGAGATTGTAATTTTGAATGATGGTTCTACTGATAATAGTGAAGCAGAAATCTTACAATTTAAGGATTCTCGTATCCGGTATTTCTCAGAAGCAAACCAAGGAGCTGGAGCCGCACGCAACTTTGTAATTGAAAAGGCAAAGTATAATTATATTGCATTATTAGATGCGGATGATTTGTGGCTTCCTTTTTATTTGGAAGAACAAGAGAGGTTAATAGAAAAGTACCCAAAGCAAAGCGTGTTTGCAACAGCAAGCGCAATAAAAAAAAGAGATGAGATATTTCATAGGAGCTATTCTATAAATTTTGAAAATCAAAAAGATGGAGCTTTTGATTATTTTGAAGCAAGTTTTAAAGACTCCATTTTGCAAAGTTCTACCACAGTTTTAAAAAAAGAAATTTTTGATATTGTAGGTTATTACGATCCCAATATTAAAAGTGGCCAAGATACAGATCTCTACATCCGTATTGGCGTAAAGTTCAAAGTGATTTTCAGTTCAAAAATTTGTGTTTATTACAAATACATAGAGAATAGTCTCTTCCGGTCATCTAAGAAAATTACTGACAAATTAAATCTAGATTCTTATACAGCTTTGGAGAAAAACAATAAAGCCTTAAAAAAATTTATAGATTTAAACCGATACTCTTTATGCATTTTTGCAAAAAGAATAGGTGATAAAAATGCTTTTCAAGATAATTTAAAAAAGATTGATCAGAGCAGCCTTTCTAAATTACAACGGTTTATTTTAAAACAGAATCCTAAAACAATTGAAATACTGTTAAAGCTACAATCGGTTATGGCAAAAAATGGATTTTCTATTGGTACTTTTAAATAGATGCCTCAAATATTTTTTTAAACGTAGCAATCATTGTATTACCTATAACCATATCCTCTTTTTTATTTTGGGTTTTATGTTTAAAAAGATGATGCTCAATCTCTAAAGCTCCAGTTATTTGCACAAAATAATAGGCATCTCGAATACTTCTTTCCTCTGGAAAAATTTCTATCAAAATAGGATCATGGGCGTATATAATGTTTGTAATACCTGCTCCGTGAGACGAAATTATTTTTTTTGCACCTACAAAAAGTACTACCTGCTCTTCAAAGGAAAGCTCTTCTAGTACAACCTGTTCAAAATTCAAGTAAGAAAGACTCTCAATTAGCTTCTCTTCATTCAAAATACGTCTCGAAATGGCATTTTTTCTTGAAATAATAAAGTTTTTGGGTAGCCTTTCAAATTTAAGTTTAGCCGCATTCACTCTTTTATGAGCAAGCTCATTGAGTCTTTTTATAACGCTTGGCATATAAACATTCGTCATTCGAGTATTTACATTCCGAATATGGGGAAATGAAACAACCAAAGCTTTCTTTACTTCAAGTTTCTCTCCAAGGGTTTTTGTAATAATATTTGTTTCAGGCACATTAAAAAGAAATTTAAGTGATTTTTTCACAAAAGGTAGTGCCCCATCTTTTATAAGTATATTATAATCTCTAAAAAAAGGTTCTTCATGTATTAATAATACCCTAGTAAGAGATTCTAAGGTCCAGTGAAAGTAATTATTATCTAATTTATTTAATAAAGACACTACATTTGCTCCCTTTTTCTTGGGTAAAAAACCTTTTAAGAAAACTAAGTGATTACTGTTTAACCTATTTAAATATTCTGTTTGAAAAATAGTACTTTCCAAAATAACCCTATTTTTAGAGTCGAGTAAAATACCCTTACTTATAATAGTTGCATTGGGTATTTCTGCAAAAAAAAGGCCGTCACTTTTAAGGTTTTTAAAATTTTTCCAATAAGCACTTCCGTTAAAAAAATAATTCGAAAGATTTACAGAAATAGGTTTTGAAATTTCCTTCACATAACATTCTGGATATTTTTTGCTTCTAAAATCCTTTATTTTTAAAAGTGGGTAAAAAATCCAGCTCGCTATGCCATTAATCCATATAAATAATTTAATCCTTTTGTAAAAATTGCTCATTTAATAAGTCAATTTTTTATTTTATAAAATCTTCATACTTTCTAATATAATCCGTTTCATCAAATTCTCCAGAAGATAAAACAACACATACAGATCCTGAAGAAAAATTTTCAAGTTCGCGCCATGTGTTTGTTGCAATCAATAGCCCTTTATCGGGTTTATTTAGCGTTACTTTTTGTTTTTCGTTTCCATCATCAAGAACAACATCAAAGCTACCACTTACAGCAATTAAAAATTCTAATTGTTCTTTATGCGCATGACCGCCTCTACTGGAACCGCTAGGGACATCGTATAGGTAATATACTCGTTTTACGGGATATGGCAAGACGTCTTTCTCTATTACCGAAAGGTTTCCTCTTCCTTCTTTATCTACTATCTTAGGTATGTTAATTATTCTACTTTTCAAGTTTATGTTTTTTTGAGTTCAATAAATTGGTCCATTGTGCAGCAATAGTCTCCATTTTTAAATGCGAAACACTTTTTTTGGCATTTAGCTTACAGGTTTTGTAAAGCTCACCATTAAAAGCTAAGTTGTTCATCGCTTCCGCTAGTGCTTTTTCGGAAAAATTTTCGACCAACAATCCATTTTTTCTATGAATAATAATTTCATCCGGACCACTTTCGCAAGCTACCGAAAGGACAGGCGTTCCTAAAGAAAGGGATTCAATCAAGACCATTGGGAACCCTTCGTAACGACTTGTTAGGGTTAAATATAGTGCATTTTTTAAATAAGGCACAATTTCTGGTGTAAAGGGATAGATATCTACTGTATTAGATAGTTTTAAATCTTTTACTTTTTGTTTAACAAACTCAGTATCAGATCCATCACCAACAATTTTTAAATAAATTCCATTTTTAACAAGGTTAGAAGCCTTATAAGCTGCTAAAAGTAGCGTGAAATTTTTAACTTTTTCTTCAATACGTCCAAGATATAGAATGTATTTTTCTGAAAAAGGATTTTCTTTTTCCGTTTCAGTAAAAGGTTCAGAAGGATTATATATAGTAATTGCCTTATTTGTGGCATACTCTTCATTTATTTTTCTAGTAATTGCTTTTGAAACTCCTACAATGGCTACTGCTTTATCCACCATTTTTTTTCCAATCCAAAATCGTTTTGTAAAATACTGGGGGGTATTAAAACTATGAGCTAAATAAATTATATGCTGCTTTTTATATAAATAATGAAGGTAAAATAATTCTTTTATCGCTGAGCCTCTACTGCGAGTATCAATTATAAAATCAAAATCTTCTTCTTTAAAAAAACGCTTTAGTTTTTTAAATCTTGACAATCGTTTTGAGAGCGTATCATTGTCTGTTTTGAAAGTTCCTAAGTTAAACAAGTTTCCTGCGTAAGAATAATCCACTTTGTTGTTTAATATAACGATGAAAACGTTGAAACCACTTTTTGTGAGCATTCTGGACAGCAAGGCTGTAGATCGCTCTTTTCCTCCTTTACCCAGTGAAATTGCAACCAAACAGACTTTAAATTGTTTTGACGGTTGTTTACTGGCCATAAATAATTGTACTTTTGAAAGGTTGTTTCAGCAAATATAACGCATTTATGAAGATACTCCTTGTCGGCGAATACAGCAGGTTACACAACTCCTTAAAAGAAGGGTTAATTGCGTTAGGACACGAGGTTACCATTATTGGCTGTGGCGATCACTTTAAAAACTATCCAGTTGATATTAGACTGAAGCGAAAATACACTTCGGGACTTACAAAAAAATGGAAAGTATTACTTTTTAAGTTGTTCAGTCTTGATTTAGCTTCAGAAAACATTAAAAAACAATTTTTTAATCATTCTGAAAAACTGAAAAATTATGATGTGGTTCAGCTTATTAATGAAAGCCCTTTGGGTGTCACACCGAAAATTGAAAAGGAAATTATTTTATTTTTAGCTAAAAATAATAAAAAACTTTTTTTATTGTCCTGTGGCACAGATTATATAAGTGTAAGATATGCTTATGATAAAAAGTTCAATTACTCTATTTTAAGTCCATTGTTTAATGGAAAGGTGTCCAAAAAAGAATTTGATCCTGCTCTAAAATATATTCAGCCAAAGTTTAAGTCATTGCATGAATTTGTATTTCAATATATTTCAGGAGTAATTGCCACCGATATGGATTATCACATCCCTATGAAAGGACATCCATTGTATTTAGGATTGATTCCAAATCCAATAAATACTGAAAAACTATCCTATATTCCAGTTAATACTCAATCTAAAATAATAATCTTTCACGGTATAAACCGTGGTAATTATTATAAAAAAGGTAGTGATTATTTTGAAGAAGCACTTTCCATGCTTGAACAAAAGTATAGCGATAAAATCGAAATTATCACGGTTGAAAGTGTTCCCTATGCAAAATATATTGAGTTGTACAACCAAGCTCATATTGTATTAGACCAAGTATTGGGTATTGATCAAGGGTACAATGCGCTCGAAGCAATGGCCAAGGGAAAAGTAGTTTTTACTGGTGCTGAAAAGGAATTTGTTGAATATTACAACTTAGAAAAGACAGTGGCCATTAATGCAGTGCCCGATGCCCAAGCTATTTACAATGATTTGGAACAATTAGTATTAAACCCATCAAAAATTGCAGAAATTTCCAAAAATGCTCGGGAATTTATTGATACAGAACATAACTTTATTAAAATTGCAGAAAAATATTTAAAAAAGTATAATAGTTTTGAATCCATATGTTCAAGTCGATAAATAAACCGCTTTTTACTCTTTCGGTTCTTTTTAATTGTGCGATACTGATAGGTATTGGAAGTGGATATTGGTCTCAGCCCTATACCATTGCATTTATTTTGACAATGGTAGGGCTACAATTTTTAAGTCCTAAATTTTGGTGGACTACTTTTTTATCTATTATAAGTCTCTTGCTAGTTTATATCCCTATATTTCCAAGGATTACCAACCATGGCAACTTGGAAATATTTATTGGGCTTTTTCTTTTGTTTTTATTAGTCTATAAGTTTAAAAGCATAACAGCAAACACCTTTCGGCCGAAGAACATTTCGTATGTTTTCAGGTATACACTTATCGCAGTATATTTTATGGCAGGGTTTCACAAGCTGAACGCTGGTTTTTTTAGTCTTTCTGAAACCTGTAATTTATATGTAAGTAATAACTTAAACACTCTCCTCTTTGGGGAGAATTTTAAACCCTCACTTTTTTTAATCCGTTCGTCACAGATTATAACCATTATTGTTGAAATGTTGATTCCTTTTGGTTTACTACATTATAAAACCAGAAAAATTTCTGCTTGGGCCCTGGTGTTGTTCCATTTTTACCTTACACTATGTGGATTTTCTAACTTTAGTGCATTAGCAGGCTTCTTGCTTACGGGTAGCCTAATAAATTTTAATAAAATTGAAAAAAATTATAAAGCCTTTAAAGCAGTTCGATTATACGTATTTTTTTCAATGCTAGCCGTGTTAACCTCTTTTTTTATAACCCGTTTTAATTTAGTTGAAAACACCTTGATTCGGTTTTGCAATGGAGTAATCTTTAATCTGGGGTGGCTATTGTTTTTCTATTTCTTAATTACAAAAACTACTTACAAAAAACAGAAAATAAAGCCCACCTTACTACCCTTTATCCCAGTATTGTTTATAATACTATGGAGTGGACAAGCATACTTAGGTCTCTCCAATTCTGGAAACTTAACCATGTTCAGTAATTTAGTTACCGAAGCAAATCGTAGCAACCATTACCTAATCGACACACAGAAAACCAAAATATGGGGGTTTGAAGAAAATCTGGTTACCATAATTAAAATATCTGACAAGTATAAATGGGAAGGGGCTGGTACGCTAGATGGGTATGCGCTTCCTTTAATTGAATTTAAAACCCAAGTAGCAAAGTGGTCTCAAAAATATGAAGGCCCTATTGAATGTATTTTAATATATAATGGGCAATCCATCCATGTAGACGATTTGAAAAACTCTCAATTTAATGATGCGAAATGGTGGTATCCATTAATCCATTATAGAAGAATAGCCTTAGACGGATCAAATGGATGTTCTTGGTGATTCTGGTAACTTAATAAAAGTTATAAATTTAAAACAAGAGAACGCTCCATCATCTCACGCTCGCCCTCCCAGTCTCTTGAAATATTTTCCTTTAAAAGTTTTGCAGGAATCCCTCCTATAAGAATATTGTTACCATACGAAGTATAATCTTTATTGCAAAGGGTATTTGATGCTATGGTGCAGTAATTTGGTGTTTTGGTTCCTTTCATAACAGAAGACCACCTTCCTACATAATTATACTCGCCAAGGACAATTGGTTGCGAGATAGGTAACTTTTTATTCGTCCTTGTATCTATCATTTGGTGAAAATCGGTATCTATAATCTGGCATTCAGACCCCACTCTGACATAAGTACTGAAAGTAATTTTATTAGTACAAATAATTTTCCCCAAGGTAGCCATTCCCGCCATATTCCCTAGTATTAAAATAGCCTCTTCACTCACGTGGATAAAATAGTCTTTACCAAACTGTACTCGACCATGGCAAACTATTGTTCCTTCTAGTGATAATTCGGATAAGCCTAGGTGCCTAGTGGTTTTTTCGTAAGCCTGCCCAAAACCAATCATTCCCCTTTCAATTGGTGCTTCTATTTTGAATTTACCTTTTAAATTTTGAAACCGAACACTTCCGTAGAAAAAAACAGGAAGTTTTCTGGCAACAGAAAAAGGGAACATCTTTAAGTTAAAATACCAAGTAGCAAACCAGTTTACTGTGAGGTAAACTTTGAATTTCTTTTTAAGTTTTCTATAAGTTATCCTTACTCCGGCCATTATTTTTTTCTTCTGAAAAAGTTTTGAATCAAATCCCGTATCTCAATTTTTTTATCGATATGATAGACTGAAAAGATACTAGAAATTATAATCATAACACTCAATGATACATATTTCAGTACATCATCTTCTATATTTGATAATAAAAATGCAAGAGAACAAAGTACAATAGAAATTCCGAAAATGTAATAGAACTCCTTTTTAAATGTAAAATTATAGCGGTAATAGGTTATTAACCAAATTACTATAAAATGAATGAGAAAATAGATAAAATAGCTAATCCCCAATCCTTCAAGCCCCCAATACGTATAACCAATGATATTCATGACAACTAATGTAATATTGAAACCAATAGCAGTTTTAATAAATACTTTTGAGTCGCCTTTGGCAATAATAATATATCCCAAGGAAAAAGAAACGGCCTTAAACAACATCCCTAAAATACCCCAACTTACAAATTGCACCGTCGGCGAAAACTCTTGACTATACAGCAATGTGATAATAAACGGGGCAAAAGCAACAAAAATAACAATGATAGGCAGGATTAACAATACAGCTATAAAAGCTTGTTCAAAAACTATGTTTCGTACTTTTTCAATGGCATTGGAAACTGCCGAAAGACGTGGAAAATAATCCGTACTCATCGCATTAAATACTAGACCTACGTAGGTATTTAAAATTACCATCCCAGCATTGTAAAAACCTACAGCATCTACTCCTCCTTCATTACTTATATAAATCTGAATAACGTAAGCGGCAAGTAAGGTAATTACGCTACTTACGCTCAACGTAACGCCTAAATTAATCATCTCTTTCCCTTCAGAAAAAGCTTCTTTATTGGTCAGTGCAACTTTTTCAACTTTCGTTTTGTTTGTATAATACAGCGTAATCGCAAAACTGATAAGCGATGCAATGATAATTGCGGGAACAATAGCGTCTATTCTAAAAAAGTAATACAACGGCACGGTTATAAGAAGTCCAACCGTGTTTCCTACTAAATTAGCCTTCGCCAGATTGCCAAGCTTCTGCAAGCCCTGCAAAATAGCCAAATTACTATGCGTAAATTGCTTAAAAAGAAGTGCTGCAGAAAGCCAAATAAACGAAATGGTATATTCCTTACTTTCAAATGCTATTTCACTAAGCCAAGGTGATGTTATCATCATTAAAACGGTTCCAATGACTGCAGTAAACCAAACCAAGCGTTTTAAAACGTGGATGGTCCGGGCTACTTTACTGGCTTCGTAATTTTCTTTCGCATACGAAATATCTTTGACCGCGCTTCGGTTCAAGCCAAGGTTGGTAACCGCATCCACCACATTAAGTGTCGTGTTGAATAAACTGGCAATCCCCATTCCCGTAGGGCCGATAAACAATGCAATAAACTTAGACCGCACAATAGAAATAAGAATATTGAAAACCTGCACCCCGCCAAATAACGAAGTGGCTTTCATAACATGCCTAAATGAATTTCTATACGGCTGCATGGTTAAGGCGTTAAGGTTTCAGGATTGTTTTTTTGTTTTTTGAAATAGCGTAGTACCAAGAAAAATACTAAGAAAAAGTATAACACATACCGAATAAAATGGGCAAACACCACCCCTTCTACACCATATTCAGCAACCAATGCATACGAAAACACGTAAAACAAGACTAGTGAAAACAATTCAGTAAAAATAAAATTACGCACCATTTTCTTCGCAATAAATTGGTGTAACAATACCAAAGCAGCCAATTTAATAAAATCGCCTAATAACTGCCATTTAAACAGTGGTGCCATTTCATCAAAATCGATAAAGACATATTCTATAAACTGAAAGCGCAGAAAATAAATGACCAACATCCCAATGCCGAATAACGGTAATAATGTTTTATAAATATTAAAGAGTTCTTTTTTAAAACCCGTTTCGGTTTTTATTCCAGTAAATTTCGGAATTACATACAACGTAAATATAGCCCCAGAAAATACCATATAGTTTTTTGAAAGCGTGGTCATACCTGTCCAAATTCCTGCATCGTCTTCACTCATTCGCTTGGCTAACATAGAACGAATATCTATCTCAACATAATTTACTAAAACGGTAGCTACAAAAGACATTAATGAAAAGGCTAATAGACTTTTAGCGTAAGGTGCTTTAAAGGAAATTTCAGAAAACCGAACATAGCGCCGCAGTACTTTTATAAAAATAAAAAGCATGACAGCAACCTGAATAACCGGAATTAGCGCAATAGCAAGCAACGCTCCGTCTATGTTATAGTTATACAACATAAACAATGTTAAGGTGGCTCCTAACAAATAAGCAACTAATTCTATTTTTGCGAATTTTTTATAATCGGATAAACCATTTACAATACCATTGAACACCCGTTGTATCGCAATAAAAGGTGCTACCACGGCTACAATTTTCACGATGTAGGCAAAGTCTGTAGTATAGAAAAAATATTCACTAATAAACCCAGCACCAAAAAAAAGTATTAAAAAAGAAGTAACACTTCCTATCAATGTAAACACAAACGTGGTTGAAAAAAGTTTTTGAAGTTGCTCGCTATCTTCTTTGAAATCGGCTACATATTTTACTACGCCATTAAAAACACCAAACGAGGTGATAGAAGTTAACATTTGTAATAAGTTACGCAACGAACCAATTTTTGCGTATCCAGCCTTCCCGACAATATCTGTCAACTCACGCTGTAGAAAAAAAGCGACAAACAACCGTATTACAATAACCCCAGCATTTAAAGAAGTCATCTTTAAAAGCAGGTTGTCGCGTATAAATTTTGGGATTTTCAATTAGTAGTTATTGATTGCTAAAATAACCTCATCTACCTCTTCATCACTCATCACCGGACTTATTGGAATACTCACTACTTCATTATGAATTTGCTCCGTGACTGGAAATGATAAATCATTAAACTCCGGTAATGCTTCTTGTTGATGCGGTGGGATGGGGTAATGAATTAATGTTCCTATTTTATTTTCCTTTAAGTATTCTATAAAATCGGTGCGGTCTTTTACCCGAACCACAAACAAATGAAAAATATGATTTTCACTGTCATCCCAAGTTGGAAGAGTGATTTTTTTATTATTTATTTCAGAAATATACTTTCTTGCCAACCCGCGTCGGCGTTCATTATCAGCATCAAGTTTGGGTAGTTTTATATTTAAAAAGGTTGCTTGTATTTCATCCAACCGAGAATTAAAGCCAGTTAATTCATTTACATATTTTGAAGAAGCCCCGTAGTTGCGAAGTTTTCGCAATACGGCAGCCAATTCATCATCGTTTGTTGTAACCGCTCCACCATCACCCAAAGCACCTAAGTTTTTTGTTGGATAAAAACTAAAACCAGCAGCATCACTCAAATTTCCAGCTAGTTTGCCATTTGTATCTCTTGCTCCATGCGCTTGTGCGGCATCTTCAATCACTAATAGATTATTTTCTTTTGCCACTTTTGAAATATCAGCCATCGGTGCCAATTGCCCATATAAATGAACGGGCATGATGGCTTTTGTTTTTTCAGAAATACTTTTTTCCAACGTTTTACTATTGAAATTATAAGTGTCTAGCTCGGCTTCAACCAAAACTGGAGTCATTCCAGCTTGTTTAATGGCTAAAATGGTAGCGATATAGGTATTTGAAGCTACCAGAACTTCATCGCCTTCTTTTAG
The DNA here is from genome assembly GCF_963974425.1 of uncultured Marixanthomonas sp. Classification (NCBI taxonomy): domain Bacteria; kingdom Pseudomonadati; phylum Bacteroidota; class Flavobacteriia; order Flavobacteriales; family Flavobacteriaceae; genus Marixanthomonas; species uncultured Marixanthomonas sp. The sequence continues at coordinate 24,350 of NZ_CAXBCK010000017.1, read as the reverse complement.
TTTTCCTAATACTCTATAGCCTTCTAATATCAGCCGCAAAGCTTCTAGTCCGTTTGCAACCCCAATACAATGTTTGGTTTCGCAATATTCAGCAAAGCTGGTTTCAAAAGAACTGACATTATTCCCTAAAATATAATAACCAGAATCTAAAAATGCTTTAAACCGCAACTGAAATTCGGCTTCAAAACGGGCATTGATTTTATGTAAGTTTAAAAATGGAATCATATCAATGATAGGTCTAAAGTTTTATACGCAGCAGTCTCTACAACGTAATTATCTGCAGTAAACGTACGTGCGCCACAGCTTTCTTTCCAAAAAATAAGCCCTTGGTTTAAATGTTTACCGTTTTCTTCGCTTGAAATATTAAAGTCAAAATACCGCTTATCAGTTTGAAACTGATTAATAATAAAATCGTACGCTAAATCTAAACTTCCGTAGGTGTTTTTATCTACATTCCCGGAAACATATTGCGGGTGAATAGTTGTCTTTGTCAAGAAAACCGTTGTCCCAGCGACAATTCTTTTGTCTTTATAAACATTTACTTGTTTGATATTCTTCGGAAAACGGGAAGCCAATAATTTAATTTCTTCGAGTGTATGAACGGGGTTCACTCCGTGTTTTTTCTGTAGGTTCGGGATTAAAATTTCATTCCAAAATCCTTCGTAATTATCATCTATCTGTACGGTTAATCCATTTCTAACCGCTTTATTAATACCTTCTCTTCTGTTTTTCTGAAATCGTAATTTATTTGCATAATCGATTACCATCAATACATCACGTTTCACCAAAGTTGCATTTGCTTTAAAAAGAAAGTACGATAATTCATCTGCCGGAAGTGTATTGTAAAATGTCGGGATGATACGAATATCCATAGTTTTAATTCCTTCAGCATATAAAAACTCGAGTGTTGCTTTAAATGCTTCAAAAGCAGCCAATAGTTTCCCTTTTTCCTGAAGCACAAAACTTCCGTAGGTCAATCCTTGATGCGAAATAACCGTATCTCCCTTTTTATTAGCCGGTAAAACAGCGTAGAGCTTTTCATCTTTATACACCATCAATGAAAAATCTTCAAACCGATCACTATGGTACTCCATAAAATTACGGTCAAATAAAAAAGTGGCGTTTTTTGCCGAAGCGATAAAATCGTTCCATTCCGCTTTATGCGAAGCAGTATATTTTTGCACCTGAAATTCAGGTTTGTTTTTATTTTTCGGTGTATTCAAGAAACTAATATTGGTTACGCCATGTAAAACTAAAATTATTTTTACTTTTAGCAACGGTTTTACAAGTATATACTATATGGCGTTGTTTACTTTTTTTGAGAAGCACTTTAAACTTTGTGTGAGCACCCTATTTTGTGTGGTTGCCATTCTTGTATTAACTACTCCCATTGCATTACAACCCGACTCCTTAGGTTATATTGATATTTGGTTTAACCGAACGCCAATGTATCCTCTTTTTGTAAATGCTGTAGAAGCTATTTTTGGTGATTATTACAAACCAGCTTTAAAGGTTCTACAATTACTTTTAGGTCTGGCATCGGTTTGGTTTTTTGTCAATCAGCTACGAAAACACATTTCTTTACAAGCATTTTGGTATTTGTTATTGACTGGTATTTTATTAATTCCATATGTGTACAACCATAAAATTGCAAATAACATACTTACAGAAGCAATTGCCTATCCGTTGTACTTATTGATAACTATACATTTTTTATTATTCTTTTTTAAGGAACGTACTAAACACTTAAGTTATGCACTCATCTTCTTGTTCCTCCTTCTATTAACGCGAAAACAGTTTTTGTATTTTGTACCTATTGGTTTGGTAATCCTATTTTGGATAAGTTACAAATCAAAAACGTTTAAAAACCACATTCTACATTTTATTGTTTTGGTACTACTGCCCTTTCTGGTTTCACTGACGGATAGCACCTACCATAAAATCGTGCACGGTCATTTTACCAATACCCCTTGGACCGGCATCCATCTTTTAGCGCCTGCGATGTATGTTGCAGATAAAGACGATGCTTCTATTTATACTTCGGAAGAAGAAAAAGCCTATTTCAATACTATTTACGCTGAAATTGAAGAAAATAACTTTAATGAAGCTGCTGCCATTTCTGAAGGGCAAGATGTTATCTCACACTATATAGCCAATTTTGCAAAAATTGCAAATGGTACAATTTATCCTATCGGGAAAGCGCGATACGAGAAAGAACTTTCGGAAGATGATGCCTTAATTAAAGTTGATGAAACGACTACGGCAATGGCCACACCATTAATAAAAGACAATTTTAAAAAATGGCTTTCGCTGTATATTAAAAATTTCAGTTACGGATTTGAAAACTCAAAATACGTGTTGTTATTTGTTATTTTATTTCTCTTCGGAATTAGTAAAATAAACGTCTCAAATACCAACCGATTTAAAGCTATTGCTTTTGTAACGTGTATCACTTTAAGCAATATAGCTATTGTAGCTGTGGGAATGCACACCTTAAAACGGTTTACTTTTTATAACGATTGGGTGCCGTTTTTTGTGATTTTTATTTTATTGAACAGTATAAGCATTCATTATATGTCCCAAAGAAAATCACACCAATAAAAAAAACCACCATCAAAAATGACAGTGGTTCTTTCTATAAAATTTCAGAAATAAATTACATTATCTTATTTCTTTTTCTATCCACTTCTTTTAAATATACTTTTCTAAGACGAAGGTGGTTTGGTGTAACCTCAACGTATTCATCTTTCTGAATATATTCCAACGCTTCTTCTAATGAGAATTTAATAGCCGGTACAATTTTGGCTTTATCATCTGCACCAGAAGAACGTACGTTACTTAGTTTCTTAGTTTTTGTAATGTTCACTGTCATATCGTCTTGACGAGAGTTTTCTCCAATAACTTGACCTTCGTAAATATCTTCTCCCGGATCCACAAAAAAGCGACCACGATCTTGTAATTTATCGATAGAATAAGGGATTGCTTTTCCTTTTTCCATAGAAACTAAACTACCGTTTTGTCTTTCAGGAATACCTCCTTTTAAGGGTTGGTATTCTAAGAAACGGTGCGTCATAATAGCTTCACCTGCTGTTGCAGTTAATAATTGGTTACGCAAACCAATAATTCCTCTTGAAGGAATATTGAATTTACATACCATACGTTCACCTTTGGCTTCCATACTTAACATTTCACCTTTACGTAAAGTTACCATTTCGATAGCTTTACCGCTTACGGTTTCAGGAAGATCGATTGTTAATTCTTCAACTGGCTCACATTTTTTCCCATCAATTTCTTTGATGATTACCTGTGGTTGTCCAATTTGAAGTTCGTATCCTTCACGACGCATGGTTTCAATTAATACTGAAAGGTGTAATACCCCACGACCAAATACCAAAAACTTATCGGCACTATCTGTTGAGTTTACACGCAACGCTAAATTTTTCTCTAATTCGCGCTCCAAACGTTCTCTTACGTGACGAGAAGTAACAAACTTTCCATCTTTTCCGAAGAAAGGAGAATCGTTAATAGTAAACAACATACTCATTGTTGGTTCATCAATAGCGATGGTTTTTAATGCTTCTGGATTTTCAAGATCGGCAACGGTATCACCAATTTCAAATCCTTCAAGGCCAACCAAGGCACAAATATCACCTGCCTGAACTTCGTCAACTTTTATACGGCCTAAGCCTTCAAACGTATGTAATTCTTTAATTCTAGATTTCACTTTGGTGCCATCACGTTTTACCAAAGTAACTTGCATATTTTCTTTCAATGTACCACGCTGTAAACGACCAATAGCAATACGCCCGGTAAAGGAAGAATAATCTAATGAAGTAATCAATAATTGAGTTGTACCTTCTTCAATTTTAGGAGAAGGAACATGCTCTAATACCATATCTAAAGCTGGCTCGATAGAGTCGGTTGGCTTTTGCCAATCGTCACTCATCCAGTTATTTTTAGCTGAACCATATACAGTTGGAAAGTCAAGTTGCCATTCTTCAGCACCAAGTTCGAACATTAAATCGAAAACAGCTTCATGTACCTCATCTGGAGTACAGTTGTCTTTATCTACTTTGTTTACAACAACACATGGCTTTAAACCTAGTGAGATTGCTTTCTGCAACACAAAGCGTGTTTGTGGCATCGGCCCTTCAAAGGCATCGACTAATAATAAAACCCCATCGGCCATATTTAATACTCGCTCTACTTCACCACCAAAATCGGCGTGACCTGGAGTATCGATAATATTAATCTTTGTGTCTTTATATGTAACCGAAACGTTTTTAGACGTAATGGTAATACCACGCTCACGTTCCAAATCATTATTATCCAAAATTAGCTCCCCGGTTTGTTCGTTTTCACGAAACAAACTACAGTGGTGCATAATCTTATCTACCAAGGTGGTTTTACCGTGGTCAACGTGGGCAATAATGGCGATGTTTTTAATTGTCATAATGTTACCAATTTTTAGGCGTGCAAAAGTACTGTTTATTAATGGAATATCACACTATAATTAATGTTATATTTTTATGAAATTAATTATAGTTTTATCATATAAATTTCTGAATTAGTAAGTAATGAGATTGATTCTTAAAATCTATATTTCATATCTTTGCATAACAAATGAAAGCTATGAATCTTAACGAAATCCCAAGACTAAAACACACCAACTCCAACAACTTCTTCCTTCTAGCAGGACCTTGCGCTATTGAAGGAGAAGATATGGCAATGCGTATTGCCGAAAAGGTTGGTTCAATAACTGATGAGCTTGAAATCCCATATATTTTTAAAGGCAGTTTTAAAAAAGCAAACAGAAGTAGAATTGATAGTTTTACTGGAATTGGTGATGAAAAAGCATTGAAAATCCTTCGGAAAGTTTCAGAAACTTTTGATCTCCCTACCGTTACTGATATACACGAAAATAACGATGCTGCTATGGCTGCAGAATTTGTTGATGTATTACAAATACCAGCATTTTTAGTGCGTCAAACCGATTTAGTCGTTGCGGCTGCCAAAACAGGAAAGGTAGTCAACTTGAAAAAAGGGCAGTTTATGAGTCCTGAAAGTATGCAACACGCAGCAAAAAAAGTTACTGATAGCGGAAATAACAAAGTTATGATTACAGATCGTGGAACGATGTTTGGCTATCAAGATATGGTGGTAGATTTTAGAGGCATTCCAACTATGAAACAATATGCTTCTACTGTTCTAGACGTTACCCACAGCTTACAACAGCCCAATCAAAGTGTAGGTGTTACTGGAGGTCGTCCAGAAATGATAAGTACTATTGCTAGAGCTGGAATCGCAACAGGAGTAGATGGCCTATTTATTGAAACCCACTTCGATCCTGCCAATGCCAAAAGTGATGGAGCTAATATGCTTGATTTGGCAAAATTAGAAAAATTATTAACTGATTTAGTTGCGATTCGTAAAACAATCAATCACTTGTAATATTTTTTACCTTTTACAGAGTATGCTTCTTGTAAAATTTTTACAATGATATTCTCATCGATTTCCTCCAAGGTATAATAGCGCAATGATTTCATATGCTTTCTCCCATCAGAAACTAGCTTTTCTGTGTGCTTTGTCAAATGAGTTCCGTGCCAAAAAACTAAATCTACATATCCTTTTGTTTGATTAAGATAACAAAAAGGCTGTTTTCCTTCTAAATAAAAAAAGGGAAGATGCCATTTATACAGCAATTTCACTTCACTTATTTCGCGCTCTATAAGTGCTTGCAAGTATAGAAGTATAGCACGGAAAGGCTCCGGTTTATCCAATATATATTTTTCGGCAGGCTTCATATTTTATGTCAATTAGCTCGGGCAACCCTATAAGGCATTATGAAGATAAAATATTCTATATTTTGAGGCAAATCTCGGAGGTTTTAAACATCAATTATACACTAAAAAAACCTGCCTTTTTCAAGCAGGTTTTCTTTTTAAACTATATTATTTGGCTAAAAATAAACTATAAGTTTCTAAATAAAAAAAAAGGCTGTCAATATAAATTGGCAGCCCTTGTAATCGCTATTATTAACTCCCCAATTAATTAAGCTATCACAAAGATGGCATGAATTGACGCTTCAAACAATAGGTAAAAACACCTATTTAATAGAGGGTTTTTCCTGTATTTAAAAAAGTGCAATAAAAAAAAACCACTCAAAAAAGTGGTCCTTTTATATAATCGCTTTATTAACTCCCCAATTAATTTAGCATTGATTAATTATAAAGTAAAGATGCGAGGATTTGTTTTAATTTTCAAGGGGGTTTTTCCTGTTTTTTACATAGGGTTTTTCCTATTTTCCTCCGTTTTAACAAACATTTGGTTTTTATATATCAGAAAATTACACTTACTTTGTTTTTCAAAGTTCTTTAAAAATGAAACAAAAAGATTATTTAAAAGACATAAGTGAGATTAAAAAGCTAATGAACCGCTCTTCCAGATTTATCTCACTAAGCGGATTATCAGGTATATTCGCAGGAGTATATGCTATAATAGGAGCCTTAGTTGCTTATATATTTTTATTCCCTAAACCTGGGGAGTACCTAACGCTTCATAGCCAAAATTTTAAATTACTTATTCTTGTTTTAGCACTTGTGGCGATATTAAGTGTGGTTACAGCGTATTTATTAACTACTCGAAAAGCAACAAAAAACAATGAAAAAATATGGGATGCCACCACTAAACGATTGCTCCTTAACTTTCTAATTCCATTAGCTACTGGAGGTATTTATATACTCATTAAATTAGGCAACGAGCATTATGGCCTTACTGGTGCCTTAATGCTAGTATTTTACGGACTGGCACTGGTGAACGCTTCAAAATACACGCTCGGAAATGTAAAATACTTGGGATATGCCGAAATTATAACAGGGCTTATTTGCACAGCTTTTCCTGGTTACGGACTTTGGTTTTGGATACTTGGTTTTGGAGTACTTCACATTATTTATGGAAGCCTTATGTTTGCACAAGAGAAAAAACAATAACTGTGGGCATTATCGATAACATAAACAAATTGTTTGATCACCGTATCAGGCTCGGAATCATGTCCATTCTCATGGTAAATGAGGCTATTGATTTCACTGGTCTCAAGGAGCTACTTAACGTGACTGATGGTAATCTTGCCAGCCACTTAAAAACGTTAGAAAAGGAAGATTATATTTCCGTGCAAAAACAGTTTATTGGTCGTAAGCCCAATACAAGTTACAGTGCCACAAAAACTGGGAAAACTGAATTCAAAAAGCATATTGAAGCATTGGAAAAACTAATAAACAACTAATTTTTTTATTAATTAACTTTGAAATTCAAAGTACTTTAAATTTATACTATGGAACAGAACAAAAACAAATTTAGTAATTGGATTCGCAATTCCATCACGGCCCGTATGTTAGTGGTTGGAGTTTTACTTTTGGTCTTACTAATACCCTTATCATTTGTAAAGGATTTAATAACAGAGCGGTCCTACAGACAAAAGGAAGTCGTTAACGAAATAAACAGCAAATGGGGAAACGAGGTTATACTTTCTGGTCCTATTTTAAAAATACCTTACACTATTGAAAAAGAAGAAAAATCATATAACAAAAAAACTGAATCTTATTTTACGACCACTAAAGAGCTATCAAAATTCGCTTATTTCTTTCCTGAAAAGCTCCATATTGACTCAAAAGTTGAAACAAAACCCTTAAATAGAAGTATCTATAAATCGGTGGTATATAACTCAGATATTCAAGTTTCTGGTGAGTTTCCTATAATAGACTTCTCTTCGGAAGCTGTTAAACCAAAATCAATAAATTGGAAAAAGGCTTCTATCATACTACAAACTTCAAATTTAAAAGGAATTCGCAATACCATAGAAGTACAATTAGGAAACCAAAAACTGAATATGAATCCAAAGTACGATACGAGTAGTTTGAACACCATACAAAGTGGTGCTATTCCACACATAGCAGAAAATATGTTATCCCCTACTCCTTTTTCCTTTACTATAAACGTGAATGGTAGCGAGAGTTTACAGTTTATCCCTATAGGTAAAGAAACTTCCGCAACAATGACATCTAATTGGCACTCCCCCAGTTTTAACGGTTTATTTTTACCAGAAGACGGCTCACGAAAAATTACTCCCAGTGGTTTTAGCGCCTCTTGGAAAGTATTACAAATAAATCGTCAGTTTGAACAGGCGTTTTTTGGATATTTACCCGATTTACAAGAGTTCTCCTTTGGAACCAAACTCATTATCCCAGTCGATGAATATCAAAAAAGTGAACGTACTGCTAAATATGGTTTTTTAGTAATTGGTCTTACGCTATTGGTATTTTTAATGATTCAATTGGTTTCAAAAATCTATATTCACCCCTTTCAATATGTTATGGTAGGGCTAGCACTGGTCATGTTTTACACCTTGTTGATTTCAATTTCTGAACACAGTACTTTCTTAAAAGCATACCTTATTGCAGCAGCTTCGGTATTGATCCTTATTGGTGCATATTCAAGAGCTATTTTAAAGGGATACAAATTTCCGTTGCTTATTTCTGTTTCACTTGCTTCATTATATGGGTTTATCTATATAATTATTCAATTGGAAAGCTATGCACTTTTAGTAGGCAGCATCGGTCTTTTTGCAATTCTTGCTATAATTATGTTTGCTTCCCGTAAAATTGATTGGGGGAATAACTGATAAACAATCACGGACATACTCTATAAAGATATGTCCGTGATTTAATAATACCAATTATGAAACTACGGTTTAATAAAACATATTTTATCCTTTTTGCTCTATTATTACTTATAGAAACACTAATTGCTTTATTTGGTTCAAATACAATTATTAGAGGGTTTGTAGGAGATGTGCTTGTGGTAATCTTACTGTTCGCCTTTATAAAAACCCTCTTTAATATCACATCAAAAAAAGTATTGATAGCCATTTTGTTATTTGCTTTTGGTGTTGAGTTTCTTCAATATTTTGAAATCACAAAACGGCTGCACATACAATCAAAATTCATCAAAATAATTATGGGGACTACCTTTGACTTTACCGATTTTGCTGCCTATTTTTTAGGGTTTCTAGCTAGCGGGTTCCTTGACAAGCTATTTCAGAAAAAAAAGTCCAAAACTTTTAAAAATTAATTTTTCATGTATTTTGCAAAACAGCTAACTACCAAAAATAAGGAGCATGTATTCTAAGTTTATTGTCGCATTTTTATGCATCATCTTCGCTAATAGTTTTAAATTACAAGCACAACAACGTAAAACAGCAGAATTTGGGAAACCAACCCAATCAGAATTTTTACTTTTTAAATACCATAAAGATCCTACTGCAAACGGGGTTGTTCTTTTTGAAAGTGGGAAAAATTATGTAGAAATCGTTGACAATAATATCCTGCTAATAAAAGAAGTACACCGAAAAATAAAGGTATTTGATGCTAAAAACTTTAAACACGGTACTGTAGAGATCCCTTTTTATCACGATGGCGATATCACAGAAAAGATTGCAAAACTTAAAGCTATTACACATAATGACCAAGTTAAAACCTATGTAGCCGCCGATGCTTTTTATACAACAGATGAAACTCAAAATTGGTCACTCAAAAAATTTGCATTCCCAAACGTTAAAGATGGAAGTATTTTAGAGTATACCTATAGAATAGAATCTCCTTATTTTTCAAATTTTGATGGTTGGGATTTTCAAGGTCCTTTACCTAAAATGTATAGTGAATTTGAGTCTAAAATACCAGGTAACTTTACTTATAACCGAACATTATATGGAAGTTTAAAACTAGATATTAACGAAGCCGAAGTAAAAAAGCACTGTTTTAACGTTCCTGGCTTTGAAGTAGCTGCAGCTTGTGAAGTTGCAACTTACGCCATATTTAATATTCCGGCATTTAAAGAAGAGAAATATATGCTGGCTACAAAAAACTACATAGCACGTTTAGATTTTGAACTCATGAAATATACTGATTTGTCTGGTATTATAGAACGGTTTACAAAAAGCTGGGACGATGTAGATAAGCAATTTCGCTATGACAAAGATTTTGGTAGGCAACTTAAATACGGCAACTATTTTGAAGATAAACTCCCTCGATCCATTTTATCCATTACCGATGAAATGGAAAAGGCTAAAGCAGTGTATTACTTTATTCAAAATCACTTTAACTGGAACGGTAACTACCGTGTTCGTTCAGATATTCGAGTAAAAGATGCTTTTGAAAAAAAATCGGCGAATAATTCTGAAATTAACATAGCACTCCTAAACGCTCTGGAAGCTGCTGGCCTACAAGGAAGCTTAGTATTATTGTCAACTCGGGAAAACGGACTTCCAACAACAGATTATCCAGTAATGACTGACTTTAATTTCACCATTGTGAAACTCAATATAGACGATACTAACTATTTACTAGATGCCACGAATAAAAATACTCCTTTTGGATTGTTACCATATCGAGATTTAAATGTTCAAGGAAGGGTTATGACTTTTAAAAAGGGCAGTTATTGGCAACCCATTGTTCCTTATGCAAAAAATGTGCATTATATAAACACTAAACTCACCGCTAAGGAAGGTGGGGTTTTTACCGGCATTGTTAATGAAATTAATACGGGCTATATGGGTTGGAATAAAAGAGAAGCTTTGGAAGATCTTTCAAAAGAAGAATTTCTTAAAAAGAAACAAACAGTACTTCCGCTGCTTGAAATCTCAGATTATACTATTGAAAATCAAAACAATATTGAAGAACCTTTCAAAGAAAGTTATTCCACAAAATTGGAGAAAGGAAATAGCGATAAAATAGTACTTAACCCATTCTATATGGATACATATTTTACTAAAAATCCATTTAATCTCGAAGAGCGAAACTATCCAATCGATTTTGGTTTTCCATTGACCAATACCTATTTAATATCTATAGATTTAAGCAATTTGTATACTGTTGAAAAACTGCCAACTAATACGGCTTTAAACTTGCCAAACGGAGACGGTGCGGTTTCCATTGTTTACAATGAAGCAGGTGGGAAAGTAAATATACGTTTAAGCTTAAAACTAAATAACCACTCCTTCCCCGCCGAAGCATATAAAGGATTAAAAGAATTTTTCACCCAAGTCGTGACCATTCAAAACCAACAACCTATTGTATTGAAAAAGAAATAAAAAATATGTACAAAAAAAATTGCCTCAGTATTCTTTTACTTTTATTAAACATGTTAGTGCTTTCTGCACAAGAACGTGAAACAGCCGAATTTGGAGAGCCAACAGATAAAGAACTTCAAATGACCTCCTTCCCAGAAGATATAGAAGCGGCTGCTGTGATTTTGTTTGAGCAAGGAAAGTATTTTTTTAAGCAAGTCAATAACCGATACATTAGACTTTATAAAGAAGTTCATAGAAAAATAAAAGTAATAGATGCAAAAAAGTTTGATGGTGCTACTATTGAGATTCCTTTACTTATTGGCAAAAAGGACGAAGAAAAACTATCTGAATTAAAAGCCATTACTCACAATGATAAGTTGAAAAAATATGTATCTACCAATGATGTTTTTAACATAAATCAATCTAAAGATATTAAACTTACGCGTTTTACTTTTCCAGATATTAAAGATGGTAGTATTTTAGAATATAAATACGTAATTGAATCCCCTTTCTTTTTTAATCTTAATGGGTGGGAATTTCAACACAATATACCAACGTTATACAGTGAATTTCTTAACGAAATACCTGGAAATTTTAAATATAATCGGGTTTTAAAAGGTGGCAGAAAATTAGATATCGACGAAGCAAGTATCAAAAAAAATTGTTTTTACATTGAGGGATACACCCCTGCCGACTGTGAGTCTACCATATATGTTATGAAAAATATTCCTGCTTTTAAAAATGAAAGCTATATGTTGGCTAAGAGCAATTATTTGGCCAGTGTTGAATATGAATTAAAAGAGTTTCTTGACTATAGTGGCTTAAACAATAAATTTACAAAAACCTGGGAAGATGTAGACGATGAGTTTAAGACAGATAAAGATATTGGTCGCCAACTGAACAATAATAATTTCTTAAAAAGAAACTTACCTGAAAACATCTTAAATATTTCTGATGAATTAAATAAAGCTAAAGCTATTTACACATTCATTCAAGGACATTTTAAATGGAACGAAAAACAACGCCTTTTTAATGATGTTCGAGTACGGGATGCTTTTGAAAGCAAAGTAGGAAATACTTCCGAAATTAATTTAGCGCTCATAAACGCCCTTCAAGCTGCAGACCTAGACGCAAAATTAGTACTCATTTCAACAAGGGAGAATGGGCTACCCACCTTTACGTATCCAGTATTAACAGATTTTAATCATGCTATTGTTCTACTAACTGTTAATGATGAAAAAATACTTTTAGACGCGGTTGAACAAGAGACACCTTTTGGCATCATACCTTTTCAGGATTTAAATGGAAAAGGACGGGTTATGGATTTTAAAAACGGAAGCTATTGGTACCCATTAACCCCTCATAAAAAAAATATGTATTATATAAACGCCCAACTAAAAGCTTCAGAAGAAGGACTTTTTACTGGAAAAATTAATGAAATACAAACTGGTTATGTAGCAATTAAGGAAAGAAAGCATATAAAAAATTCTAACTATCGAGACTACATCAACCAAAAAGAGAAAAATGCTTCTATTAAAATAAGTAATCTTACCATAGAAAATAAAACCAATCTAGAAAAACCACTAAAAATAGATTACGATATTGCTTTAGAAACTGAATTAATAGGAGACAAGGTATATATAAATCCTTATTTTTTTAATACTTATTTTTCAGAAAATCCTTTCAAATCTGACGAAAGAAATTTCCCTATCAACTTTGGATATCCCATTACAACAACTTATTTAATGTCAATAGATTTAGAAGACAAATACACAGTGGAACAGCTTCCTGAAAATAAAACCTTAAATCTTTTTGACAATATTGGCCAATGTACTGTTATATACACCGAAAATAATGGGAAAATTAATATTCGCTTTAGTTTTCAGCTAACCGAATCTAATTTTATTGCTGATGTATATCCGGGAATCAAACAGTTCTTCACCGCGATGATCGATTTTCAAAAACAAGATCCTATACTCCTGAAGAAAGTTTAATCTTTCCCATCTATATAATCTTGTAAATAGCTGAAGTTTTCGGCTAACTTTCCATCATTGGTAGTCATTTTAGCACGAGCTAAAATTCCATCTTTATCATTATTGAAAAAGGCAGGAATAACACTTTTTAAAAACATCTCTCCAAAACCTTCACTTGCATTTTTTGGCAACTCGCAGGGCAAATTATCTACGGCCATCACAGTAATCGAACCGGGAATATCGTAAAAGGTTTCCTTTTCTGTAATTGGGTCATACCCATAAAACGGATCTTTAATGGTCGAAGGTCGTATGGTGCTAGCTACAGGACCATCGATATCACAAGATACATCTGCAACTAAATTAATATTAAAGTGTGGGTGGCGAACATCTTCCCTTGTATATAGATAAGGAGCGCCTTCTCCATGAAAATGACCAGCTATAAAGAAGTCGCTTACTGTAGCAAACCGCATAAAGTCACTTTCATAACCAGAAGGGTCATTGTAAAACTCATGTTTATCACCAGGTAGTCCATCTATACGCTTATTATAATCTAGCACATCAATCATACAGTACACCGGCTCGTCAAAATCTTTGGTAAGGTAATCGGTAACGGTTACTTTTTTTATTTCTAAATAATCTAAAATTTCTTTAGCACCATAAGCCACTTTTCCACTTCCGGTGAGTACTATTTTAATGGTTGGGACTTCTATTTTATCCAATTCATTTTTTACAGCATCCAAATCTGGTAAGACATCCACTTTCTCTAGGTTGAAAAGCTTATCTCGAAGACCCAAGGCCCTAAATCCATTGTAGGCACCTACTAAACCGGCATAACGTCCAAAACCAATCAAGCGACTTCCATTTTCTTTAGTAATGGTCTCGTGATCGTATAATTCTATTTTATTCTGAAGAATGGCTTGCAACAACTCTCGGTTATAGGGTTGTTTTTTTATGGTGTGGCTGAAGAAAAAATATTTTTTATTAGGTATTAATGCCTCTACTGGCACTTCTTTTACACCTAATAGCACTTCAGCTTCTGAAATATCTTCTTGTACTTCAATATCTGCTTTTCTATATGCTTCATCTTTAAAAATTCGAATATCTGATGTTTCAGAAATAATTCGGGCATCTGGATACTCTTTTATGACTTCTTGACACATTTCTGGTGAAAAAACGACACGACGGTCGGGTGGATTTTTACGTTCTTTGATAAGTGCAAAGGTTATTGCCATATGGAATGCTTTTTGTATAATTATAAATGTCTTTTCATTTTTGAACAGACAGCTTCAAAGATATGGATTTTCATGTATCTTTGTTAGTTCGTAGCTAGTAGAATGTGATTGTAAATTACTACATACTGGCAACAGTTTACTACAAAAAGGGGCCGACTGGTTTTGACAGCGGGTCTTATTGTATTGTAAGCATGCCGAGCGCCGGGACACAGCTCGTAAATATCATGTTTCAAACTTTTTTAAACGGCGAGAATAACTACGCCCTAGCAGCATAATCTGAATTATAGTAGGATATGCCTCGGCCCGTAAGACGGGCATGCAGGAAGTCACTCAAAGGCCTTGGTTTACGGCGTTTGACTTAGTGGCTTCGTAAAAGTAAACCTAGCTTGTGTAGGGCTTTGATGCACTTGCGAAACTTAAGCGAAGATAAGGGGTACGTTGGTAGTTTTCGACCGGCAATCCCACGAAAATTCAAATGGAAACTAAGCATGTAGAAGGCAGTATAATTGCGCGTTTGGACGAGGGTTCGAATCCCTCCGGCTCCACTTTTTGACTACCAAGTCATTCCAAAAACCCTGTACGTCTATGATTTACAGGGTTTTTCATTTTTACTGATGTCATTTAATGGCAAATAATACCCTATAAAAAGTCACCTAAAATGAACACTTCCTTCACACAGCTATTTTTCTTGAAATCCAGAAAAACCGATAAAGGCCTGAAAGTCCCGATATACTTGCGTTTAACTGTAAATGGCAAGCGAGCCGGACTAAGCATTTCACGCAAAGTTGACCCTGAAAGATGGGATGCTCGGACGAACAAAATGCGTGGAACAAGTGCCCAAACACGAGAATTATATCTCTGGACTTGCAATAAAAAAGTGGACAAATAGATAACTCAGCTTCTAACCTAAGCCAGTA
Organism: uncultured Marixanthomonas sp.; assembly: GCF_963974425.1. Taxonomy (NCBI): domain Bacteria; kingdom Pseudomonadati; phylum Bacteroidota; class Flavobacteriia; order Flavobacteriales; family Flavobacteriaceae; genus Marixanthomonas; species uncultured Marixanthomonas sp. The sequence goes on along the minus strand of NZ_CAXBCK010000017.1, from coordinate 9,106 downwards.
ATTGTGTTTATATACCCCTTCTACCTTTAAGCTTTTAAAGAAACTTTCAGCTACTGCATTTTCCCAGCAGTTTACTTTGCTGCTCATAGATTGTTGTATAAGTCCCTTATAGATTTTTAAGATATTGGTAAATTTATAACTAGCATAGTAAATTCCTCTATCAGAATTAAATATAAGTTCTTCAGTAATAATATTTATACCAAGCCTAGGTAAATCGCATGCTTAGTTAAACCTGCTAGATTTTTAGCGTCCAATTTTAATAACAGGTTTTTTCGGTAAGTTTCAACAGTATGCCTACTTATAAAGAGTTGCTTTGCTATTTCATTAGTTGTGTTTTCAAGAGCAATTAATTTAAGTACTTCTAATTCCCGATCGCTAAGAGGAGCATCTTTTATTTTTTGACTTTGAAACAAACTTTCATTATATGATTGTTTAATCATTTCAGAAAAATATACAGATCCTCCTAAAATTGTTTTTACAGCTTCTAAGAGTACAGTTTTTGAAGCATTTTTTTGAATATATCCATCTACATTAATTTGTTTCAATTTATGGTACATAGAAGGGTTATTATGCATACTTACAATTAGCATTTTAGTATCCGGTTTTTTATTCTTGACGTATGCACTCAATTCTACTCCACTTATATCTGGCATACTAATATCTGACACAATTAAATCAACAGGATTATGATTCTCTAAGTAAGCTATTACAGTTTTAGCATTATCAGTTTTTAGTACTATTTCAATGGAGGGTATTTCTTCTAAAATATTGAGAAGTCCATCTAAAAACATTTTATGATCATCAACAAGAATTATTTTATGCTTCATAATTCATATTTATAAGGTATGGTTATATCGATTAAGGTTCCTCTACCTAAAACAGTATCGATATTTAATGTTCCATTTATTTTTTTCACTCTTTTTTCAATATTAATTAAACCAACTCCTTTTAAAGAATTTTCTTTTTCAAAACCTCCACCATTATCTTCAAAAAGAAGATTGATAAAATTACTTGAAGCACTCACATTTACATCTATAACGGTGGCATTTGCATGTTTAATTGTATTATTAATTAATTCTTGTAATATCTTATATAATGTAGTTTGAATTTTAATATCAGATTGGTTAATAAGATGTTCATTAAAGGGTATGAAGTTAATATTTAAATCACTTGAGGCAGATAAACTTTTTAGATAGTCATCCGCTAAATCAGTAAATAAATTTTCTTTAATCTTTTTTGATAATAAGTCGTGTGATAAATGGCGTACCTGTTCATAAGTTTCATCTAAGTGGGTTAGGACCGTTTGTAACTTAGGGGTATCTAATTTGAAATTTTCTAATTGTAACTTTATAGCAGCCAAGTTTCCTCCAATAAAATCGTGTAATTCTTGGGCAATACGTTCTCTTTCTAACTCCTGTCCTTTTATGGATGCCTTAATTGTATTAAGCTGCTGATCTTTCACTAGTTCGGTTATCTGTTGCTGATTTAATTCTTTCTGTTTTTTAGACAATTCACGTTCGGCATGCAGTTTTTGATAATATACAAACAGCAATCCACTAAGAGGAATTAACAATACAAAAAAACCAATTAGGTAAGCATTTTTTATAAGTTTGGACTGTTCTGCTTCTGCCTTTGTTACTTCTTGGCTTTTCTTTAATAATGCAATTTTATTCTCACTTTTGGTCGTGTTTTGCTGCAGTTGTAAAATAGTATTTTCCTGCCGTGCCCCTTCCAATTCTTTTTCTAATGTCAGGTTTTTTAAAGCTTCTTCTTGCCTAAAAAGCTCTAATTCATTTTTCTTTTTTTGAAGCGTAAGGAATTCGATTTCTTGTTGTTGCTTTTCTGATTCATAGGCTATTTTAAGTTCTTCAAACTGTTTGTTTTTTTCAGCACTGAAAATACTATCTTTTAGCTGAGCTTCTTTTTTTAAATGAACAATACTTTTTTCATAGGAACCCATGTTCTCATAAACCGAAGCAAAAATAGCGTTCAGATGCATTTGGAGCATTTTGGAAGAGGATTCACCCAACATAGTTTCAGCATCTTTTAAATAAGGCAATGCTTTAAAGTGTTGCCCGGTTTTAGCATAAGAAAGTGCTAAATTCAACAAAGAAGAAACCTCTGTTTGTTTTGTGCCTAACTGCTCCGATAAAGTATTGGCCTGCTCGTAAAACCGTATCGCCTGGATGTACTCCTTTTCTTCAAAATGTATGGTGGCCAACCCCAAATAAACATAACTCAACGCATTATTGTTATTGGTTTTAATCGCTAATTCTTTCGCAGCCGCATATTGTTTTTCGGCCTCTATATACCTATTGGTTTTTACATAAACTTCGCCTAAGTTCAAGTATTTACCCAATCGTAACGACTCATTTAAATATTGATCTGTTGCAAGGTTAAGATAGCGTTCTGCCTCTGTGTATTCTTCTTTTTCTAATAAGAGAACCGCTATTTGATGCAACACAATAGCCTTACTCGCTTTGTTGTGCTTTTCGGCATAACGAAGGGCTTTTTGATAAAATTCCATTGACTTTACTGGTTCTCCCTTGCTTTTATAAATATCGCCCAAGACCCTATAATTATTGGCATGGAATTTATTTTTTAAACCTGGGCCAAATGTATTTATAAGCGGAATATTTTTTTGTAAACTCAGTGCTGCCAACGACAGTTTCCCTTGTGAGTTTAAAGCAACCCCTTTCGCAAAATTTATTTGGATTTCTATGGACTTAGAGGGCGAATAGAGTAAAGCCGAATCTAAGAGTTTAATCCCTTTTTCATATTGTTGGTCCGTATCGATTAATGAAATTCCTTTCTTAAATAAAGAGGTTGCTTTTGTTGCAGTTTGCGCTTTGGATACCTGCACAGCTAGCAATAAAAATAATATAAAACTGGTATTTGTTTTAAGTCGTTTCAAAAGAAAAAATCGAAGATATTGCTTTTATTTAAAACTGAAAAAAATCTGTTTGATAGGTTTTACAAGACCAAACATATTCTTATCAGCCCTGCTTACTTTATAATTTCCTTATCAAGAACCCACTTCGGCCTCCATTTTTTCTAAAATGTTCAAAATTTTCAAATTATCTTGATATCCAAGTTCTCCATAAAATAATTTCCCTTCAGTACTATCGTTGGGAAGGTGCTGAATGGTTTTATAATCTATGCGCTTAAACTTTCTGTATTGAGTTTTATGGTTTTCTATGGGAGCTATGGTAATAATACAATCCTTTTCCTCCCATTTTACGGGAATCGCAAGTGAGCCCCGTTTTAAAACCTCTCCTTTATTATTTTTTTGATCCAATAAAACTGTCACCTTTTTTATGCCCCCGACATTGTAGGTATAGATGCTAAACGTAATTTGTTTTTCTGCTTCCCTTATTTGTTGTTTTAAGACATTTTGTTCTTGAATTTGAAGGCGATATTCCCTGTATTCTTCATCGGTCATATCATCATACTTAATATCCCGTATATTCCCTTCTTCGTCATACTGCGTCGTCGTTATTGTTGATTTATCTGAAGCTTCAGCCGAATTGGATTTGTCCATTTCTTGACAAGAAGCAATAAATACAAGTAACAGTAGTAAGTAGTTGTTTTGTTTCATCGATATTGGTTTAGTAAGTTAAAACAAAACTATACTTATCAAGCAAACCATATATCCCTATATACAGGGAAATTCTATTATAGATTCTGACTTGATTAGGGTATATATTTCAGTAAATAACGTAACGGCCCAAAAATAGCGCTCATTTTGTTGTGTCAAGATTAATTCATAGTCACCATCATCGGGACTAAAAAAAGCATGATATCCCTTTTTATAAGCACGATAATAAAAATAATCGCTCCCCACCTGAATCGCCAGCATAGGATAAAGCTCTTTTTCAGGGTTTGTATGTGCTACGTGACGAACGTGGTGTTGAATGGGTTTACTAGGGTGTTTAAAAACTGTTTCGTAATCAGTTTCAGAAAATCTAGGGCTATTTACTAATTGCCATAACTCTTTATAATTTATTTGAGGTTTATAGTACTCAAAATTCTCAAGGCCTTTTAAGGTTCTCTCCCATAAAATATACATAGGATGTTTTTCTGGTATGGTGTAGGTTTCTGTAGTCCCTTTTGTTAAAAAATAGGGCTGTTCTGTTTTTTCTGAAATTTCATCTTTTAACGATGTATAAAACACCAACAATTCATCTGGGTCTTTAGACGACCATACCAATGACAACTCTTTGGCTTTGTTGTTAATAAAGATAGAGTACGTTTTTGCTTTTCTTTTATTTAATATTTTTTCTAAAAATGACCTATTTTCACCTTCATCTTTTAAAAGTTCAACCGACTCTTCCAAGGTGTTCCAAGTTGAAAAAAGAGTATCACTTGATAATAAAGGGGTTTCTAAAATCCTGAAAAAAAGATCGAAGGTTATTTTTCTATCTTTAAAAAGTACAGGTGTTTCTGGAACTTGTTTGTCGTATATGATAGATAAAACCTCGAAAGAGTCTTTAAAAACAATACTGGTATCATAAATATAATCCGATACTTTGAAGTAATCAAAATGTAAACAGATTTTTTGAAGTTTTTTGGCAGTCTCAATCGGTAATGGTAAAAATATAAGCTCACAGCCAGAAGTGTGAATAAGAAGTGTTTTTTGATTGTACTTTTTAAATTGGTCATCTAAAATTAAGTAAAGATCGTCAAGTTCTTCATCTTCACAAGTACCCTCATCACAATCAATAGGCTCATCTAAAAAAAATATGGATATGGAAGATACGTCGTATATATCAAGTGAAAAATCGTTGACATAAGCAAGGTTCAGGTTTTTTAACAGTTCAATTACCGCATAAGTAAAGTTATCTGTTTTTTCTGATTCAGATTTTTCCGTATCTGTAAGCAAATAATACAGCTGCATCGCTATTGTTGGTTGATAGTGTTCCCGAAACAATAACTTGCTTATTTCATCGACTATTGGAAACAGGTTGGTTAGTGATTTCATAATTTCTAGTTTAACAACTTATCTGTATAAGTTGTACCAATTACCATCATAGTTTTTGTAAAAATGCTCTTTACTGGTAAAATGGATTGGCACATTGTCTAAGCTTATATAATCAAACTCATCATAGGGTTTTATACATCTGTAATAATCTTCTATAATTTGTTTTTTTATGGCATTGTTGCGACTATCGTTTTGTTGCCAGATGGTATAGAACAATACATATCCATTATGTATTTTCCATACTATTTTATACTTGCATTCTATGCTTTGAATATCCCCAACAGTCATTTTTTGATTGGCTTCTGAAATAGCAAACGGAGCAAAGCTGCTAAAAGTAACAAAGAGACTTTTATGACCCTTAGGCAGGTACATGGAAGAAAACGTATTGCTAATCTGTGCTGCATATTCTTTATTGTACAAGCTATCGGTAATACCGAAACTTTCAAAAAACCGGATTTCTTTCTCATATTCAAAAATTATCTCTAACCGAATGGCATCGGGTAGTTCAAAAGTCATTATATGCAACGGTTTAAACCCAAATGTTTCATATATCCAAGTTGTAAAAGGAAGGTATTTTTTCATTCAAGCGGAGGGTTCCATTTTTTACTTGTTTAGCTACTTTATATTCCTCGTCAGTAGTACTAATCATTACCAACATTTATATTTTTAATACTTGTGAAGAACTTTGAATAAAAGTAAGCCATGGCTTCATTCTGCGGAAAGACATATATTAAAACCTGTTCTCCCCTTTTATTGGTGTATAAACTAAGGGAAACATAAACATAATCACTCGGTGCCGATAAATAAATGGGGCTTAAAGCTATAACTACGTTTTTTTTATCTTTCTTTACTAGTAGTGTGCCGTAGTCTCTGGCTGTATAATAATCAATAATTTCAGCCTCTTTTGAAAGCAATCGGCTTATCTCTTTATCAGAGCTTGTTGTATTAAAAATTGTTAGCAAAGGGCTTTTTTCTTGAACCTTGATCATTCCTATATAAGGAACTATATCCTCATAAGGTCTTTCAATATCGCAATCTAAAGATATCGTATCGGCAACAGTTGCTATTTGGGAGGCAACATTTTTATAGGTTTGAAGTTGATTGCGGGTTAAATCATTTTTAAACGATTTCCAGGATACCGTATCCAATTTTACCTGAGCTCTTTCTTTAAACAAAGTCTTAGCTACCTGCAAATCATATACCCCTTGGGATAATAATGATGGGTTAGTACCGTCTGTATTAAATATATCGTTTCCTTGCATGACATTGGTGCTCTCAAAGATAATGTGAACCCTTTCTTTTGCTATATAACGATAAAATACTGTTTTGTACACCATATATCGATCACGAAAAACGATACTTTCTGCATCTTGATATTCTATGGATTTTATACGAGACGAATGTTTTTTGAAGATTTTGTCCATTGAAAAAGCATCAGCTTGACTATTTTCAATTAAATAGACACTCCCATCAAAACCGTTAAAGGTTGTTAGGTTTGATCCTAATCCAAAAATTTTTGAAGGAGTGGTATTTGTTCTTAACTCTTCTCTAAATCGAGCGTTCACGTTTTCTATAACGTAATGAAAAGGGATGTTTAAACCCAACCCCGTAACATTTTCCTTTTTGGTAACTTTATTCGGAAATCTATGTTTTACTTCTTTATATGTTTTTAATTGTTCTGCGGTAGGAGTGTTCTTTTTACAACCTAAAAAAAGAACAACAAAAAATAAATTAAATAAAAAAAAAACTCTCATAATTATGTTATTCTATATCGAATAAGATATATTCAACCTGTCCAGACTCAAGAACCTCTACTTCCTTTTGAGAAACAATATTATTGTTTACTCTTATATATAATGTGATGGTATAGGGCTGAAAAGACTCCCCTATCATTACAGTAGAATAATCCTGATATTCTAAAACCAGCTTTGTGTCAAAAAGGGATTTTTTGATGAATGTATTCTTTCTTATAGGGCAATACTGTACTACCGTTAGATTTATTTATAATTTCTATATCCTTTCCAATAATAGACGATTTAATTTGAATATTTCTATCCACATCGGTAGCATCTAATTGAAAGACAATATTCATATTTTTAGGGTAATCGTGGCGAGGATCATTATCTTTTGAGCAAGAAGTCAAGAACTGGATGGCGACAAGTATCAATACTATTTTTTTCATATTTTATTTTTTTTGTTGTGCTGGGGCTTCTTCCATTGCTAAAGAAGTAAACTTTTCCTTTTTTTCATCATATTCATAGAGTTGTATTCCTCTTATTTCCCCATTTATATGAATAGGTGTGGTAAGAATATTATCCTCTTTATTATAAATTATCTTAAAATAGGGTTTCGTATCAATTTCTGGGGCAAAGTGAGTGTAATTCGCCTCTAGTTTTTCAGAAAACACCATGCTAGGATTAGTATTAAATTCGCCAGAACTTAAATTGACTACAAAGGCGTGAACATCTTCTGGGCTAGTCCAAAAACCAAAACGGGTACAACTAAATAGATAAGCATCTTCCTTTAGATTGTAAGCAGCATCAAGTTGCATTCTTACCTCACCTTCTAATTTTAATTGTGCTACATAATCTGAAAAAAGAAACAACTGTTCTTTGTTTTTTGAATATTGAACAATCTTTATTTCGGGTAGGTTGAGTGGGTAAGCCATAACTACCCGTACATTTCTATCTTTCGAAACTACCGTTTTAATACTTGGTGTCTTAGTAGTGTAATCTGCTTTTATTTCTATACTATGGGAAGCTTTTGTATGAAGAAAGATACTATCTAAAAGACTTTTAGATTTTCTCACTTGGTGAGAAGTATAGTCTTTTTTATAATGCTTTTTAAGAATTTGTTCTGTAAGTTGTTCCAAATCTCGTTTATTAATTTCATTAGTTTGCGCTTGGGAAATTAAAACAACACACATAACAACAAATGCTAAATATAATTTGTTCATAGACTTTATTTTAAGCTGCAATAGTATTTTGTTGCACTTGTTCTTTTAAAAAAGATAGGGTTTCTTTTGCATCTTGCTCTTCTAAGCCTCCGACAGGGAGTTTCACTTTTTTCCCTTCAGTAAAAAGAAGTGCTACTTTTTTTTTGGAGCTATATTTAAGATCTGTTATCGTTTTATATTTTATGAATCTTTTACTTTGAAATGGAGAAAATTTAAATTCTAGGTGATTTACATCAAAAACCAGCACATCATTTTTTTTATGCCAGTAATATGAAAAAATCAATAGTATTAATGCAGGCACTACAGGAAACAATATGTAGCCTGTAGCTATAAAAAACACCAATAAAATGGCACCTATAACAAGAATGGCTACCATAGAATTTTTTTGTCCTTTTTCTTTGATTTTATAGGTTTTCATTGGTCATTGATTTTTTGTTTATATCGTCCAATATTTTTTTTGCCCCTGTTACCCCAATCAACCCTATTGGCACAAAAACGTAACTTGAGTACATAAAAATCTTGGCCCCTAACTTGGAATTACTGGTAAATTGTAGTAAACAAAAGCCAATACAATTTATAGAGACCGGAATTGAAATAAAAATCGCTAAAAATTTTATAACGTCTTCATCATCGCTTCCTTCAATACCAATAAGAAGTAGTAAAATAAGGTGGATTGCCAAAGCAACATAAATTAATGCGTTTAGTTTTTTCATAGGATATAGGTTTGTGTTATTAGTACAAACCTATGGGGATTAAAGAGAGGGGCATTCCCTGTTTTCAGGGATTTTAATTTTTATTCTACTTGTTTGGTTCTCAAAATTCAATAACCTCAATCCCGAGAGTCTTAAATTGTTCTTTTGTATCCGCTTTGGCATAACAAAGCGTCACTTTTTTTAAGTTAGGAAAGTGTTTAGCATCTTCCGTAGATTCGATATCAAATCCGTCTCCTTCTCCATCATGAAAATGCAACAGGTTAAAATATATATCATTCCCTCCATCTTGGTTAATCTCGGTAACATACTTGGCCAGTGATTTGGGTATGGGCAATTTTTGAAAGTATTGAGTTACCTCTGGGATAAAATCGTAGCCTTCTTCTTCTATATTTATCCTCCGCTCTTGATACCAATCGGCAAATTCAGAAAGATCAAATTTTGGTTTTAGGTACTCTT